>JASHSO010000393.1 GCA_030038715.1 Streptosporangiaceae bacterium | reverse complement strand
CGAACTCAGCCTGGGCGGGCTGGTCGCCTTCGTCACGCTCACCTTGCTGCTGGTGTGGCCGATCGAAGCGATGGGGTTCATCATCGCCACCGGCCAGGAGGCCGCCACCGCGGCCCAGCGAATCTACGAGATCTTCGACACGCCGCCGACCATCGCCGACCCGCCCGCAGCGGTCGGCCCGCAGCGGCCCGGCCTGGCCGGCGGCAAGGCTGTCCTGCAGCACGCGCGGCCCGCTCGGCCAGCTCTGGTCACGCCGACCGCACGGGGGGCCGGGCACCTGGTCTTCGATCAAGTCGGTTTCCGTTACCCCCAAGCACCCGCTCCGGTGCTGCGCGCGGTAAGCCTGGACCTCCAGCCGGGCGAGACCGTCGCCCTAGTCGGCGCGACCGGGTCGGGCAAGACGACGCTGCTGCACCTGGTCCCGAGGCTCGCCGACGTCACCAGCGGAGCGATCACGCTGGACGGCGCGGACATCAGGAGCCTGCCGCTGCCGGAACTGCGCACCAGAGTGGCGTGCGCGTTCGAGGACCCGACCCTGTTCTCGGCCAGTGTGCGTGAGAACGTGAGCTTCGGAGTCCAGGGTGCGTCGGAAGCAGAAATCCTGGCGGCACTTGACGCGGCACAGGCCGAGTTCGTGGCTGACCTGCCCTGGGGCCTGGATACCCGCATCGGCGAGCAGGGCATGGCGCTGTCGGGCGGCCAGCGGCAACGGGTCGCGCTGGCTCGTGCCATCCTGGCCAGGCCCCAGGTGCTGCTGCTCGACGATCCGCTCTCGGCGCTCGACGTACACACCGAGGCCAAGGTGACCGCCGCCCTTGCTGACGTGCTGACCACCTCGACCGCCCTGGTCGTGGCGCACCGTCCGTCCACCGTGCTGCTCGCCGACCGGGTCGCGCTGCTGGCTGACGGCGGCATCGCGGCCATCGGCACGCACCGCGAGTTGCTGGCGACCGACCAGCGCTACCGCGAGCTGATGAGCGCTGACAGTGCCGACCGCGACGGCGACGACGGCGACGGTCGCGAGCCGACCGGGCTGACAGCGGGGGCGAGCAGATGACCGACGCACCCGCACAGGCCTGGCGCGGCGTCGCGCTGGAGCAGGAAGACGAGGTCGCCGGGAAGCTCAGCGCCTTTCTGCGGCGCCGCTCCCGGCGGCTGCTGACCGACCTACTCGGCCCGCACCGCCGACTGGTCGGCCTGATCTTCTTGATGATCGTGGCCGCGAACCTGGGCGCGCTGGCCGGCCCGTGGCTGGTGGGCGTCGGGATCGACATGATCCCGGCGTTCGAGCGGACGCACAATGCGGGCCCGATAGCCCTGGTCATCATCGCGTTCGCCACCACTGTCATCGTGCAGGCCGCCGCTACCCGCTCCTACATCGCCGGCATCGGCAGGCTCGGCGGGCGGGTCGTGCTCGAGCTGAGGCGCCGCCTGTTCGCGCACTTCCAGCTTCTGCCGGTGTCGTTCCACGAGCACTACACCTCCGGCCGGGTCATCTCCCGGCAGGTCTCGGACATGGACTCGATAGCCGACCTGTTCGACGAGAGCCTGGCATCACTGGTTTCAGCCCTGCTGTCGCTGGTGCTCCTCGGCGGCGGAATGCTGTTGCTCGACTGGCGACTCGCGCTGGTCGTGATGGCCGGACTGCCGCCGCTGGTTTGGTTGTCGATCTGGTTCCGGCGCGAGTCGGCCGTCGCCTACCGCCAGACCAGGACCACGATCGCCCAGGTCATCGTGCAGTTCGTCGAGACCTTCGGCGGCATCAGGGCAGTCCAGGCCTTCCGCAGGGAAACTCGCAACGAAGACATCTTCGCCGAGCTCAACCGCGCGAACGCCAACGCCAACCTGCGCTCGTCCCGGCTGCTTGCCGTTTACTTCCCCGGCGTGACGCTGGTCGGCAACCTTGCCATCGGTGCAGTGCTGTTGTACGGCGGACTGCGGGTGCTCGACCACCAGATGCAGGTCGGCGTACTCGTCACGTTCCTGCTGTACCTGCAGCGGTTTTTCGACCCGCTAATCGACCTTTCGCAGTTCTACAGCTCGTTCCAGTCGGCGGGGGCGGCGCTAGAGAAGATCTCCGGCGTACTCGACGAGCCGCCGGCGGTTCCCGAGCCCGAGCAGCCCGCATCGCTCCCACGTGCAGGCAACCAGGGACGGCAGGTGCGGTTCGACTCGGTTCGTTTCGGTTACCGCAAGTCGGTCGTGCTGCCGGACCTGGACCTGACTATCCCGGCGGGACAGACCGTTGCCCTCGTCGGCGCCACCGGGGCGGGCAAAACCACGATCGCCCGGCTGCTCGCCAGGCTCTATGACCCAGTCGACGGCCGGGTGTTGCTCGACGGAGTTGATGTGCGTGACCTGGACGACCGCAGCCTGCGGCACGAAGTCGTCCTTATCACCCAGGAGAACTTCCTGTTCTCCGGATCGATCGCGGACAACATCGAGCTCGGCAAGCCGGGTGCCAGCCGGGCAGAGATAGAGGCTGCTGCCGCGGCCATCGGCGCGCATGGCTTTATCTCGGCACTTCCTGACGGCTACGACGAGCAGGTGGGCAACAGCGGCGGCCGGCTCTCCGCCGGCCAGCGTCAGCTGATCTCCTTCGCCCGCGCCTTCCTCGCGGCCCCGGCCGTGCTGGTCCTGGACGAGGCCACCTCGCTGCTGGACATCCCGAGCGAGCGCCTCGTGCAGAAAGCGCTGCTGACGATCCTGGCCGGGCGGACGGCAGTGATCATCGCGCACCGGCTCTCCACGGTGACGATCGCCGACCGCGTGCTCGTGCTGGATCATGGTCGGATCATCGAGGACGGCAGCCCAGCGGAGCTGCTGACCTCCGCTGGCGAGTACTCGGCGCTGCACGCTAGCTGGCAGGAAAGCCTGGCCTGACCTGACTTCGCCAGCCCGCGGACCCGGCACCCACCCCGGCCCGCTTTGGCGGGCACAGCCGGCCTGCGGCTTTCGCTAAGCTGTGCTCCGTGAGTCGCGCCAAGATCAGCGATACAGCCTCCGCCGAGTACCTGGGCGACGTGGCGCTCGCGGCGAACTTCGACGGCCTGCTGGCCAGTGCCCAGGCTGCCGAGCATGCGTTCAGGCAGGCGCAGGCCACCGGAGTTGTGGCCAGCGTGCAGTATCAGCTCGCCCGCGATCTTGACAAGGCACTGACGGACGCGACGCACGCGGCCTATGCCGCTCGTCGCGCAGAGATCGGTCCGCGCGGCTACGAAGATCGCATCTACCGCCGGAAGGCCATGGCCAAGCCGGCCGTGCATGCCTGGACCGACGAGGCGGAGCGGCTGCTGACGTTGCGGGAGACTCACCGGCTGACCGGGTTCCCGGCTCGCCCCGAGGTCGAGGCGATCGGCGCCCAGGTAGCCCGTCTGCCCGAGGCAAGCCCGGCTTGACGACGCCGCCGCGTGCGCAGGCCGGACTACCTGAAACCTACAAAGAGCTGTTCAGAAAACAGTCACAACGTGTCATGCAGGATGATGCACTGGCCTGGCACAGTAGTGTGTGATCAAGAACACAAGAGCGAAATAACAAAGGGATAACAGGAGCCACCCAGATGTGCCCGCACACGCCACAGTGTCCGGATCCGAGTAGCCCGGACCGTGAGGCAGCCCGTACCATCATCAGCCACCCAGAGCAGGGTTGGAGCCTGCTCTGCAACGGAGTCGTCATGTTCGAGGACACCGGCGAGCTGCTTCCCGATGGGGATGCCATCGCCCCGCACCGGCCGACCGACCTCGCCGCCTTCACCCGGATCAGCGGGCACGACGCGCCAAGCGCGAACTCGCAGACATCAGCCGCCTGAGCACCGCCTCCCTGCCGGGTGTCAGCTGCTGAGCAGCTCGCTGAGCCAGGACGCGACGACCGTACCCACTGCTGCTGGGTCCTTCGACAGCGAATGCGTCTCACCTGGCAGCACTACCACCCGGGCCGCATCGGCTTCGCTCGGGATTCCGAACGGATCGTTCGCACCATTCACCACTAGCACGTCCGTCCCCGCGGAGCGCAGCTCATCGGCCCGCGTGCGGTCTGGCTGCCCCGGCGGATGTAGCGGGAACGCTAGGGCCACGACGGCCCGCGCTCCGGCAGCGGCAGCGGTCCGGCATGCCACCCGCGCGCCGTTGCTCCGACCGCCCTGTACCAGCAGGATGCCCGGGTACTTCTGCCGCAAGGCGCCGATGATCTCCAGCCAGGCGGCGTCCTGCAGGACAGGCGAGCCCGGTGCCCGTCCGCCACGTACCCGGTAGGGCTGCAGCACCCGCGCCACAGCGCCGCCAAGCCGCAGCGCCGCGTCTCGGACCGCAAGCAAGTCTCGGCCGTCCACTCCGCCGCCTGCTCCATGGGTCAATACGAGAAGGAACGTGGCCGTAGCCGGCCCGTCCAGGTCCACCCGCGCTGGCCCGGCCAGGGTAGCGATCTCCACCTGGCCAGGGTAACCGGGACCGGCGGCGGCACCCGGCGCTGAAGCCGCTGGTGCCAGCACGACCCAGGTGCCTCTGGCAGCCAGCGCTAAGCCAACCGGAGCCTCGCCCACTCGGACGGCCGCCGCTCAGACATCGAGCAGCTTTTTCAGGAACTGGCCGGTGTAGCTGTCCTCCACCTGCGCGACCTGCTCGGGCGTGCCAGTGGCGATGACCGTTCCGCCGCGCGAGCCGCCCTCCGGGCCCAGGTCGATCACCCAGTCGGAGGTCTTGATCACGTCCAGGTTGTGCTCGATGACGATCACCGTGTTGCCGCCGTCGACCAGCCTGCTGAGCACGCCAAGCAGCTTGCGGATGTCCTCGAAGTGCAAGCCGGTCGTCGGCTCGTCAAGCACGTAGATCGTCCGGCCTGCGGACCGGCGCTGCAGCTCGGAGGCCAGCTTGACGCGCTGCGCCTCGCCACCGGACAGAGTCGGCGCGGGCTGGCCCAGCCGGACATATCCGAGGCCCACGTCGACCAGTGTCTTCAGGTGCCGGTGGATGGCCGGTACCGGCTCGAAGAACACCTCCGCTTCCTCGATCGGCATTCCCAGCACGTCGGCGATCGTCTTGCCCTTGTAGTGCACCTGCAGGGTGTCGGTGTTGTACCGGGCACCGTGACACACCTCGCAAGGAACGTAGACGTCCGGCAGGAACTGCATCTCGATCTTGATGGTGCCGTCACCGGAGCAGGCCTCGCACCGGCCGCCCTTGACGTTGAACGAGAACCGACCGGGCTGGTAGCCGCGCACCTTGGCCTCGGTGGTCTGGGCGAACAGCCGCCGCACGTGGTCGAACACCCCGGTGTAGGTAGCCGGGTTGGACCGTGGCGTCCGGCCAATCGGTCCCTGGTCCACGTGTACGACCTTGTCCAGGTTCTGCATCCCGCTCACCCGGGTGTGCTTGCCTGGCACGATCCTGGCTCCGTGCAATTCCTTGGCCAGCGCGCTGTACAGGATGTCGTTGACCAGCGTCGACTTCCCGGAGCCCGACACGCCGGTCACGGCGATGAAGCATCCCAGCGGGAACGCGACGTCAATGTCACGCAAGTTGTGCGCGGCCGCGCCCTTGACCACGACCTCGCGCCCCTTGACCCGCTTGCGGCGCTGCGCGGGCACCGGGATGGACTCACGGCCGGTGAGATAGGCCCCGGTCAGCGACTCCTTGCTGGTGAGCAGGTCCTGCAGCGGGCCCGACACGACGATGTGCCCGCCGTGCTCGCCGGCTC
>JASHSO010000392.1 GCA_030038715.1 Streptosporangiaceae bacterium | reverse complement strand
CCGCTACCTGCCAGGCGGGCCGCTCGTGCGCACGCCTAGCTTGTTTCCAGGCGCGCGTTGAGGCCAGCACCGGTGCCCGGCCGGTGTACCGTCACGTCGATGCTTGTGCTGGTCATGTCACGGATGCGGTTCTGGACCTGAAGGCGTGGGCCCGTGACCATTCGGTCATCGGCGGCTGGCTCAAGGTTCTGGTGATCGACCCGTATGCTTCTGCGGGCCGCGCGGCCAGAGGCCGGGGCCTGGCGGAGCTGAAATTCCCGTTCTATGCCGTCCCGGTCGGTCAGCAGGCCACGGCGGCGCCCGTTGGTGTGGGTGGCGAGCATGCCTAGGCGCGGGCGAGAGACGTGCCGCAGGCGGACCACGCGGCCTGCGCTGGCCGCAGTCGCTGCCGCGATCGTGTCGGTGCTGGCCTTCTCGGTGGCTGGCTGTGGCAGCGGCGCGGCGTCGGCTGGCGCGGCAGGGTCTGCCGGGGTCGGCTCGGCGGGCCATGCCGCGGATGCGGCTGCCGCGCCTGCTGGTGCGGCGGCGGTGCAGCAGGAGTTCGTCAGGATCGTCAGGCAAGTGCTGCCCTCGGTCGTGGAGATCCGCACCGGATCCGGCCTTGGCTCGGGGGTTGTCTTCGACTCCGGGGGCGACATCGTCACTAACGCTCACGTGGTCGGCGACAGTACGAGGTTCGAGGTACTGACGTCAGGCCCGGGTGGGCCGCTGGGCGCCAGCCTGGTCGGGTTGTGCACGGCCGACGACCTAGCCGTCATCAAGGTCAGCGCCGCTCACCGGCTGCGGCCGGCCGCGTTCGACTCAGCTGCCGTGGAGGTCGGGGACCTGGTCTTGGCGATGGGCAGCCCGCTGGGGCTGGATGGCAGCGTGACCGAGGGCATCGTGTCCGCGGTCGGGCGCGTGGTCAACGAGCCGGTGTCAGCCGGGTCGGCCGAGGTCACCCTGCGCGGCACGATCCAGACGTCGGCCGCGATCAACCCGGGTAACAGCGGCGGCGCACTGGTAAACATCGATGGTCAGGTGATAGGGATACCGACGCTGACGGCTGCGGGTGAGCGAGGGTCGGCGGACGGCATCGGTTTCGCGATCTCGGCGAGTACCGCCGTCCGGGTGGCAAGGCAGCTAGCCGATACCGGCCGTGCCGGGCACCCGGCGACTTGCTCTTAGCAACCTCGTCAATCCATTTTCGCGCCGCGCCAACTTTGCGCGGCGCGAAACTTTTGCCCGGATGGGCGCGTAAGACGGCAGCGCATCGGGCCCGTCCTCGCCAGGCACAAGCCCCGCCACAGGCGGGCAATAAGGGCTTCACATGTCACCCAAGGCCAGCGTCGCGTTTCGCCTCGCGGTGAAGTGGGCGAGACAAGCGGGCCCTTGAGAGCCGTGGCCGGATCGCATGTCCGGCTGCCCGGCTCTGGCCCCAACGGTCACGGAGTTGACAGCTAGCCAGGTGCAGCGCTGCTTGAGTTCGGTGGCGTCATGCCTGGTCGCACGCTCGCTACGATGACTTGACCAACACGACGGGGGGCTGATCAGATGGGCAGCTCAGACTGGCGAGGGCGCCCTCTCGTGGGACGGTCCGACGAGCTTACAGCGCTCTCATCCCGCGCTGCCGACGCCCGAAGAGGCAGGGCCCAGGTCATCCTTGTCGAAGGAGACGCCGGCTACGGCAAGACCGAGCTGGTGCGCCACTTCCTACAGCAGTCCTGTGGTGACTTCGTGATAATTCGCGCGGAGGCGGAGGAGCTGGCAGTCGACGCCACCCTCTATCTACTCGGCCAGCTAGGAGTGTCGGCCAGCGACGGGCCGTTCGCCGCCGGTATGGAACTCGTCAATCACCTCGCCGAGCAGCAGGACCTAGGACCTGTGGCCCTGGTGATCGAGGATCTGCACTGGGCCGACCCGGCTTCTCAAGACGCGCTCCTACTGGCCGCTCGTCGTCTCAGAGAGGACCGGGTTCTTGTGATCGTGACCACCCGACCGGACGCTGCCAGGAACGCCGCCTGGGAGCGCTTCATTCTGAGCGACGAGCGCGGCTACCGCGTTCGCCTGACGCCGCTGAGCGTGGACGACGTCGTCCAGCTGGCCGAGAGCCTCCATATCGCGCTCAACCGACGGGGCGCCGAGCGGCTACATCGGCACACGGCAGGCCACCCGCTTTACCTGTGCACGCTCCTTAGCGAGCTGACGCCCGCCCAGCTGGCAGCGCGGGGGGACGACTTGCCCGCGCCCACGTCACTAGCCCTGACGACCGTGTCCAGGATGGCTCAGCTTTCCACTGACGCGAGAGCGCTTGGCTCCGCCCTCGCAGTGTTGAGGCAGCGCACGCCGCTTCCCATGGTTGCTGCTGTAGCCGGCTTGAGCTCGCCCTCACGGGCACTAGAAGAGCTCATCGCTAGCGGATTTGTCACGTCTATGCCGGGAGAGCCCGGCACGCCCGTCGAGTTCGCCCATCCCCTTTATTCCAGGGCGGTCTACGAGGACCTTTCGCCGACCCGACGACAGGAGCTGCATCGCGCGGCCGCGGCTGTGGTCGAGCGGGGTGCGGCCATGGAGCATCGCTTCCGGGCTGCCGACACCTTCGACGACGATCTCGCCGCGGAGCTCGACGGGGCGGCGGCGGGCAAGACGGTGGCTGGAGAACTAGGGACGGCCGCCACTTACCTGCTGTGGTCCTCCAGCCTGAGCGCCGAGGCGACAGTTCGCCAGAACCGCCTCCAGGAAGCGGTGTCGCTGACGCTCCAAAGCGGTGAGACTGAGCGGGCTGAAAGTCTCAGAGAGCAACTCGAAGCCTGCGCGGACTCGACCTTCCGTAACCAGCTGCTCGGCACACTCGCTTGGGACGAAGGGGACGCCGTCGAATCCGAGAAGTGGCTGACCAGAGCCATCGACGGCTCCGATCCCGAGGTCGACCGCGTCCCCCTTGCGGCATCCCTGGCCTTGAAGGCGTACCTCTGCGTGACGCACGGTCGCATGCAAGAGGGCACGGCCCTCGCCCGCCGGGCGTTCGATCTTGGGCTACCCGACCGCCGGTCGGACTATATGGCGTGGGCGGCCTTGACGGTGGGGCATGGCGCCTTTGCCGGGGCCACTAAGAGCGTTCCCCTACTGGCGGATCGTCTCCCGAGCCGTCCCGACGACGTAGCTGTCGAAGACTCTGACCTTCTCGTTCTAAGGGGGCTCCTCAACTTCTACGGACAGCGGGCCGAGGCAACGATCGCCGATCTCCGAGCGGCGGTCAAACTCCTCCGTCACGGGCCTATTGCCTCTGAGCTCGCCCGAGCTCACCTGCATCTTGGCCAGATGCTCTTCCTTGTCGGTGACTGGGATGGGGCTCATCGGCATGGGGCCGTCGCCCTATCCCTCTCCTCCGACGATCGTCAGACGTGGGTTGGGCCGCAGGCCCACTGCCTGCTCAGCTCCATTTTGGCGTCGCGTGGGCACGTGGAGGACGCCAGCGC
>JASHSO010000391.1 GCA_030038715.1 Streptosporangiaceae bacterium | reverse complement strand
CAATGTATACTAAATTAACTAGTGTAACTTATTTACATCATTAACTCAAGCAACGATCGCTAACGAGTCTATCCGCCGGGGGTGGGCATGTTCGAGTCCTGAGGACGAGTCGTGCGCGTGACCGGCGTGCGGGGCGACAGCGCGCGAGTAGCTGCTCGTTACCTTCCTGATCTGAGGCCGGCTGCTGCCCGCCAGATTTTGCAGCGCGTTCGCGCGGTCAAGGCGCCTGGCGACGCCACGGCGGCCAGACCGGTCGCTAGCTGAGCCGGCCAGGGCGAGGCGGCCCGCCGGGATCGCAGGTCCCCCCCAATCCCGGCACGCTGGCGGCGTTAGGCAGCCGGCATGCGGACGCGGCGCCAACGACCCCGCCAGCAGGCGTGCCCCGCCCTGGTCAGCAGGTAGTCAACACGGGAAGGGAGCGCTTGGCCATCCCCGAAGTCGGGGATGCAGCCGTACCAGCGCCGGACCTAAAATGCCCGCTACCGCGCGCGTGTCCCATGCACCGGCGTGGTCGGTCCTGGCTCCTGACGAGAAAGGCGGGCGGGACGCTGATGGCGCTCGAGTCCACCTCGGCGAGGATCCACGTCACCACTGTCGGCGGAGCCGTCGTCGCGATACCCGAGGGCACCCGGTTGGTGTTCGGCAGGGGCCCAGACGTGGACCTGGTGATCCCCGCCGGGCGAGGGTTGTCGCGGCGGGCGGGCGCCGTTACGGCCGTGGCCGATGGTGCGTGGGTGGCGAACGTCAGCCACACTCATGCGCTCTACGCAGAGGGAGACGGCTACCGAGTCCGGTTGCCCCGGATGGACGAGGACGGCGAGCCAGCACGGGGATGGTTCCTTCGCAGCGGCACTGCGCTGGTCGGGTCTAGGTCGATGCTCGAGGAGGGGCAGCCGCTGCGGCTGGTCGTCTCGCCCGTGGCCGGCCCGGCGGCCGGTGCCGCGCAGGACGGTTGTGAAGGCGGCGATCCAACCCTGCTGCCGCTGTACCTCGACCCGAACACCAAGCTGTTCCTGGTAGCGCTGATGTGGTGCCGGCCGTGGCTGGTGGACGCGGCGCGCGGTACCCCACTGCCGCGCACCCCTGAGATAGCGCGGGCGGCGCTCACGGTCACCGACGCCCATCACGAGATCGAGCGCTTCGACAGCGATCCTGCGTTCCGTGACCGGCTCTCTGCCCGCGTCGGCGAGCACCTCAAGGTGCTACGTCGCAAGATCACCGAACGCGGCCTTGCGCGTCCCGGCGTCCGGCTGTCCGACGAGGTGGCGGTGGGCGTCCTGATAGAGAACGGGGTCATCACCGCGAGCGACCTGGACCGGCTGAGCGACCCGGCCTGGTGTTCGCGCCAGGAGGATCTGTGGTGGACCTCGGCCATGTGACCTGTGTGCGCTACCTCAGTGCGGTGGGCCGCGCTGGACCTCGAACCTGGCAGTCGCGCTAGCACCGCTGGCCACGGTGACCCGCACGGTATAGACGCCAGGCGGCAGCCCGCCGCGGAAGAACTCGTGGTCCTGATTGATCGCGTAGCTAAAGGTCCCGGCGTCATCGACGATGGGGTGGATGGGCGACTGGCGCACACCCACCAGAGCCACGTTCACCCGCTCACCCACAGGCCAGCCTTGGCCGTGTACGACGAACACCGTGTTGCTGTCACCGAGGTCCTGATTGAGACCGATTGACCGTGCGCCAGGCCCAGCGCCCGTCGGCGGCTGAGTGCCCGCGCCGCCCGGAGGGGGCAGGACGGGCCCGAGCTGCGTCCTCCGGCTGCTTGCCGCCGCATTGCCGATCGCCCAGCCTCCCGCGACGAGGCCGGCCGCAACAACTCCAGCCGTTGCGGCCAGGATTACCCGCTGTCGGCCCGGCCGCCACGCCGCCGCTAGCCACCTGGCCGCGGCCGGCCGCCCCTGCTCGCGGGCTGGCGCATGACGCGCGGCCAGTGGGTGCCAGACCGACGGAGTTCCGGCATCGCCACGGCGAGGGAACGAACCGACGGTTGCCTCGCCTGGTCCGTCGGCGTTCGCACCGGGCGGCGACCCGGGAGCCTGCCGGTACTCCTCGATCAGGGCCAGTGCTGGCTGCGGGAGCGGCGCGGAGCCGAGGCCATCGGCGGTGGCCAGGTCCGGTGCCAGTCTCGCTAGCAGAGATGCGCACGTCGGCCGGTTGAGGGGCTCGCGGTCGAGGCACGAGACGACGACATCGGCCAGTTCGGCCGGCAGCCCGCTGATGTCGGGTGGCTCGGTCGCCAGCCGTACTAGCACGTCGATGACCGTTTCGCCGTGATAGGGAGCGTGGCCGGTGCCGGCGAACAGCATTGTGGCGCCGAGCGCATAGACGTCGCTAGCAGCGGTTGCCTGCCGCGTGTCCCTGGCCTGCTCCGGCGCCATGTAAGCCGGAGTGCCGACGGCGCCGCGGGTCACTGTGAGCTGGATTCGCTCGGCTGCCCTGGCTACGCCGAAGTCGATGACTCGCGGGCCGTCGGGCGAGACCAGCACGTTGGACGGCTTCAGGTCGCGATGCACGAGGCCGGCGCTGTGGATCGACTCAAGCGCCTCGGCGCAGCCGGCGGCGAGCCAGCGGACGGCCGGGACTGGCAGTGGACCGCAGCCGCTCACTAGCCCGCTCAGCGAGGGAGCCGGCACGTAGACCGTGGCCAGCCACGGCACGTCGGCTTCGGAGTCGGCCGCGATGACCGCCGCGGTGAAAGCGCCGCTGACCCGCCTGGCCGCTGCTACTTCCTGGCCGAAGCGCGTTCGGAAATCGGGTTCCTCGGCCAGCTCCGTCTTGATCGTCTTGATCGCGACCAGGCGTCCCGCGGCGGAGCGCCCGAGATAAACCTGCCCCATCGCGCCAGAGCCCAGCCTGCCGATCAGGGTGTAGCCGCCGATCTGCTCCGGATCCCACCGGCGCAGCGACTCCATTAGTGCTGGCTGCGGCACGATAACGTCTCCCGCTATCTGCGAAGTACGACATATATCATGCCGACCTGCGAGGGTTACGGGTCCGCGTTCCAAGAACACCGGATCGCCCGCAGTTCGCTACGCTCCCGTTCGCTAGGCAGCGTTGGGCGGTGCATGGCTGTGCAATGTCCTCGTCCCGTCCGGACTAGTGGCGGTCGTTGTGCCGTCCGGGTTGAGTACGAGCCGCCAGCCCCATCTGTGGATTGCGATCAAGTGGTGGAAGACGCATAGTTCGCAGCAGTTGCCCAGCGAGGTGGGCCCGCCTTGAGAGCGTGGGATCAGGTGGTGCACCTGGCATCGGCTGGGCGGCCGGTCACAGCCGGGGAAGCGGCAGTGCCGGTCGCGCCAGGCAATTGCGCGGCGCAGGTGCGGCGGGATGGTCTCGGTGGGCTTGCCGGTATCCAGCGGCAGGCTGATTGAGTTGACGGGGCTGGCGAGCTGGCTCGTGCGGAGCCATGCGGCCAGGCCCTCGGGCCCGGATAGGAGCCGAATGGCCTGGCTGATGGCCAGGTACCGGGCCGATCGCCTGGCCATCTCGGCGGTACCGCACGGCTGGCCCTGGCTGGCGCTGCTGTCGCTGGCGCTGCTGTCGCTGGCGCTGCTGTCGCTGGCGCTGCTACTGTCACCGGCTGGCTGGTGGCGCAGGATGGCCGCGGCGAGTTGGTCGAGCAGGCCGGGATCGAGGGTGCCGGTGACGATCGTGGCGATGTCGGCGTCGCAGTCGGCTCCCGGAGGAGCCGGGGTGCCGTTGGCGTGGATCCAGGCGGATAGCGCCTGGCTGGCTTCGGGCTGCCCCAGGAGCTGGCTGAGCGTCATGTGAAGCTGGATCTGGGTAGGCTGGCCGGCCCGGTCGGGAAGACCGGTGGCGATCAGCTGCCGGCAGGCTTCTTCGAGCGCGTCGTGGTCGCGTTGCGCCGCGGTCCGGTCGTCCTCGGGGCCGGCCTTGGTGTTGAAGACGTCGAGCACGGCCTGCAGCGCGGAGGCCGCTGGCGGAGTCAGGTCGGCGTCCAGGTGTGCGTGCTGCTCGAAGTGGCGAGTCAGCCGCAATCCACGCTGGGCGAACCCGTCGTCGTCGCTGTCGGTGCTGGGCGGTGCGCAGCGACGGCGCATTTCTTCGGCCAGGCCGGCCAGATCGGCCAGCTCGGCGCCGTGAGTGGCGGCAGCCAGCAAGATTCGGTCAGCGTCGCCGGTGGTCTCGCCCGGCAGCTGATCGGACCAGTCGCAGATGCACCGCGCGAACGACGGTGAGATTGCCGCGTTTGCCAGCGCAGCGGCGACTGCCGGGTGCGCGACCAGGCGGCGCATCCACGCGGTGCAGGCGCTGGCGGCGGTGCCGGTGATCCGTGTCTGCCAGCGCAGCCAGGCTCTGGCCGTCATCTGCCCGTCGTCGGTGCAGGCTCCCGAGTTGGTGAAAGCCGCCAGCACCGACGCGGTCGCGGCCAAGTGCGCAGACTCGGCCGCCGCTAGGCCTCGCAGCAGCTCGGCTTGCTCGCTGCCGGGCATCGCCGCCGCGTCGGCCCGAGCCAAGTAGGCCAGGCCAGCCCGGACGGCGGCCAGGGCTGTGGCCGGGTCCGCGATTTCGTCGGCGGGCGAGGCGACCGGCATCGACTGCTGGGTTGTCCCGCACATGCCGACCGCCTCCTGCAGGGTGTCTCAGTTGATCGAACGTGTTATCGATTCTATGTCGTGCCACTGACATTCGGCTGACTTGACACGGCTGACCCGCAGCCGCCATTGCAGTAGCCAGCCTTCGCTGGCGGCTGTCAGTACCCACTGGCAGAGTGGGTGCCATGACCAGCTCAGATCCCAAGACCGACCTGCACCAGTACCTGCAGCAGGGCCGCGATGCGATGGTGTGGAAGCTCGACGGCCTCTCCGAGTACGACATCCGTCGGCCCATGACGCCTACCGGCACGAACCTGCTCGGGCTCGTCAAGCACCTAGTCGGCGTCGAGATCGGATACTTGGGCGACACCTTCGGCAGACCGTTCGGTGAGCGGCTGGCCTGGGAGGAGAGTGCCGAGGCCAACGCGGACATGTGGGCGACGCCCGACGAGTCGAGCGAGCAGATCGTGGGGCTGTACCGTCGCGCATGGACGCACGCCGATGCGACGATAGACGCGTTGGGGCTGGACGCGACCGGCCACGTCCCGTGGTGGCCGCCAGACCGTAGCGCGGTGAGCTTGCACCTAGTTCTCGTGCGCGTGATCGCTGAAACTAGTCGGCACGCGGGCCATGCCGACATCGTCAGGGAGTTGATAGACGGCACCGCTGGCCTCCAGCCGGGGAGAGAGAGCCTGCCGCCGGGGGACAAGGACTGGTGGCAGAGCTACCGCGATCAGCTGGAGAGCGTGGCGCGACAATTCGGCCAGGCCTGAGCCACGATGGGTTAGGCCAGCCTGCTAGCTTGCAGTGCTGCGCTGACTCACTCTGACTCCGGTAGCAAAGCGGTGCCGGCTGCGGCACCCGGACTGCTCGGGGAGTCGCGAGACGTTGTGCGGCCTGGATTTCGACTCGGAGGCAGGATGCCCGGAATCACGTGGCGCGCCGGAGCGCTGGCCGCGGCGCTCATGGCAGTTACGGGTCTTACTGCCGCACCTGCGGCTGGGGCGACTGTCGGATCAGGGGCCGTGGCCAGGACGACGGCAAGCCTGCGAGGCCAGGCCACTCGGCATGACGAGGCATCACGGCGGGTTGACGCGGAGGGCTCGGCACCGGCGCGGACGGTGCCTGTGCTGCCGAGCGACCAGCGGCAGGTGTGTCCGGTGAGCCCGCAGCCTGGAGAGATGGCCTGCCAGGCTGTCGTCCTCCTGCCGACCAAAGCCGCGCGGCAAGCCAGGGCAGCCGGCGGCGCGTCGGGAGCCGCGCAGGGCGACGTTGGTGCTACCGGCTACGGGCCGGCCAGCCTGCGCAGCGCGTACCAGCTTGCCTCCGCCGCGCGGCACATGGGCGGCGGCGAGACCATAGCGATAGTTGACGCCCACTCCGATCCAGATCTGGCGAAGAACCTGGCGGTCTACCGGAGCCGATTCGGGCTGCCGGCGTGCACGACCTCGTCGGGATGCCTGCGGATCGTCAACCAGGACGGCGCGGCGGCCCCGCTGCCCAGCTCCAGCGCGGACTGGGCGCTTGAGGAGTCGACGGACGTCGAAATGGTGTCCGCGATCTGCCCGAACTGCCACATCCTCTTGGTCGAGGCGAAGGATGCCACGATCGGCAGCCTGGCCCAGGCCGAGGACACTGCCGCGGCCACTGGTGCTCGGTTTATCTCCAACAGCTGGGCGGGCCCGGAATTCGTCGGCGAGCAGGACTACGACAAGTACTTCGACCATCCCGGTGATGCCATCACTGTCGCCGCTGGTGATTCGGGCTATAGCGTCTGGTACCCGACCGCCAGCCAGTTCGTGACCGCGGTGGGCGGGACAACTCTGAGTTACCACGCCTCCGGCAGCCCGCGGTGGACTCAGGCGGCCTGGGGGGAGGGCGGCGTCTCGAGCCGATTCGGCAACATGTTCGGAGCCGGTACGGGATCCGGCTGCTCGATGCTCGAGCCGAAACCCTCCTGGCAGACGGAGAGTGCCAACGACGGCGGTTGCCTGAACCGGACTGTCAACGACGTCTCGGCGATCGCGGATCCCAATCCAGGTGTTGCCGTGTATGACACGTTCGGCACGTCCGACTACGGCGGGCCGTGGCTGCAGATCGGCGGCACCAGCGTGGCGACCCCGATCATCGCCGCCACGTATGCACTGGCCGGGCGGCCCATGGCCAACACCTATCCCGCCTCCTATCCCTACCGCCACGCATCGGCCTTGACCGACGTCACCAAGGGCGAGAACGGTAACTGTGAGGCCAGCCGCCGGTATCTCTGCCAGGCAAGGCGCGGCTACGACGGCCCGACCGGGCTTGGCACGCCAGTGGGCGTCGGCGCTTTCTCCGACGGGGGCGCCCGCCCGGTCACGCTGGTCGATCCGGGCGTGCAGGACGAGGCCGCTGGCAGCGAGTTCAGCTTGCGAATCACCGGCCTGGACGCCAATACCGGCGCCACCTCGCTGGCCTACCAGGCAACTGGGCTGCCAGCAGGATTGTCTATCCGGTCGGTGCCAGGCACTACGGATGCCGAGATCAACGGCATCCTGCCCGACGGCACCGGCAGCAGCACGGTGACCGTCACCGCCACGGACGGCACTACCGGGCAGCGGGGAAGTGCCACATTCGCGATCGTGACTGTGCCGTCGCTCGTGGTGCCACAATCGGCACCTGGCTCGGTAAGCCTGGCAGGCGAGGTGTGCCTCGATGACGGCGGCGGCGGCGTCGGCACCGCCGTACTCGTCGCGGCATGCTCGGACGGTCGCGATCAACAGTGGTCTTACCAGACCGAGGGCGCACCCGGGAGCCCGGGCACGTTGACCGCCGACTCGTTGTGCGTCGGCCAGGACGGCAGCCAGGCAGAGCTGCAGTCATGCCAAAGCGGGGACGCGGATCAGGGTTGGACTCAGCCCGGCTTCGGGATGCTCAAAAACGCCGGTTCCGGGCTGTGCATGACAGTGCCTAGGATCTCGCCAGGCGAGGACGTGCAGATGGCTGCGTGTGTAAGTGGGGCGGAACAGCAGCGCTGGACCCTGCCAGCCGGGCTGCTGGTATCCGCCGTGGGCGGCCTGTGCGCTTACACGGCTGGAGTGACGACATCCAACTTCTTCGCCGCGGTCAAAGTCGTGCCATGCGATGCCGCCTCACCCGCGCAGGAGTGGAGCATCCACCCGGACGGGACCCTGCGCAATACCGGGAACTGTCTCGATGTCATCGTCAACTTCGCCAGGACCGCACTCGACGGGGCGGCCGCCAAGCTAGACCCGTGCGCTCCCACGCCTGGCAGTTCGCAGACCTGGCTCATCGGGCCGGGCGGGGAGCTGATCAATGACTACTCCGGTAGGTGCCTAACCGACAACAATGGCGGTGGCAGCGGAACGGCGCTGGTCCAGGAAGACTGCTACGGCGAGCCGGGCCAGATCTGGGCCGTCAACTGAGACGCGGCCGATCGACGAGGGGTGCTATCAGCGATGACCTTCCAGGGCTGGCCGGAAGAAGCCATTGAGTTCTACGAGGGCCTGGAGGCCGACAACTCGAAGGCTTACTGGCTGGCGCACAAGCACATCTACGAGGAATGTGTCGTCGGGCCGATGGCCGAACTGCTCGACGAGCTCACTTCCGATCACGGCAATCCGCGTATCTTCCGCCCGTACCGCGATGTCAGGTTCAGCCGAGATAAGTCCCCGTACAAGACCGAAATCGGCGCCTCACTCGACAATGGCTACGTGCGGTTCTCGGCACAGGGGCTAGGAGTCGGCAGCGGGATGTACATGATGTCTGCCGATCAGCTCGACAGGTACCGCCAGGCGGTCGATGCCGATCCGAGCGGCCAGGCTCTCGAGCAGGTGGTGGCCCGCATCCGGGACCGCGGCATCCAGGTGAACGGGCATGGCGCTCTCAAGACCGCGCCCAGAGGGTACCGGCCAGACCACCCACGGATCGAATTGCTCAGGTTCAAGGGACTGGTCGCGTGGCGGGAGTGGCCGGTGCAGCCATGGCTGGCGACTGCCGCGGCCAAGCAGTACGTCGTCGAGGTTCTGGCCGCCGCGCAGCCGCTTAACACGTGG
>JASHSO010000390.1 GCA_030038715.1 Streptosporangiaceae bacterium | reverse complement strand
TAGGCGAGTATGCCGGCCGCGATGGCCCCGAGGAAGACCAGCAGCTCGACCGGGTTCAGCAGCGCTCCCTTGCCGGCGATGGCGTGCGTCCAGGAGATGAAGGCCAGCGCGAGCAGCGCACTCACCGGGGCAACCCGCCGGGCCGTCCGCGCGGCCCGCTCCCGGACCGGGCCGGCGGTCTTGAGCGCGATGAACGTCGCGCCGTGCAGCAGGCACAGGCCGACGATGGCGATGCCGGTGAAGACGGGGTAGGGCCGCCATAGGTCGCCGAGGTTCCCGATGTAGTCATGGCTGGCGTTGATCGGCACGCCGTAGAGCAGATTGCCCAGGGTGAGGCCGAACAGGAAGGGGACGAGCAGGCTAGCGATGGCCAGCAGCCAGCTCCAGGTGCGACGCCAGCGCCGGGCCGGGCTCTTGCCACGGTACTCGAACGACACTCCGCGCACGATCAACGCGATCAGGGCCAGCACGATGACCAGGTAGAAGCCCGAGAACATGGTCGCGTACCAGGCCGGGAACGCCGCGAACGTAGCCCCGACCGCGACGATGAGCCACACCTCGTTCCCGTCCCAGAGCGGGCCGATCGTATTGATCACTGCCCTGCGGCCTGCCTCGTCCTTGCCGATGAGCGCGTGCAGCATGCCAACGCCAAGGTCGAACCCTTCGAGCACGAAGAACCCGGTCCACAGGATCGTGATGAGGATGAACCACAGCGGTACGAATGCCATCGCCGGTCCTCAGTACTGCATCGCGGGGATGGGTTCTTCTTCGCTCCCGGCCGCCGCGGGGGCCAGCTCCTTGCGCGAGTACCGCAGCATGAGCAGCAGGTCGACGGTGCCGAGGATGCCGTACAGCAGCACAAAAGCGATCACGCTGAACCAGAGCATGGGCGTGCTGACCGAAGGGGACAGCCCGTTCTTGGTGAGCATGATGCCCTGGACGATCCACGGCTGCCTGCCGCTCTCGGTCAGCAGCCAGCCGGCTGTGTTGATCAGGAAAGGCAAGATCACCGCCCAGGTGGCGACCCACAGGAAGCGCCGCGACGTGGCCAGCTTGCCGCGCCTGGACAGCCAGAGGCCCCACACGCCGACCAGGAACACCACCACAGCCAGGTAGGCCATCACCCGCATGCCCCAGTACTGGATGAAGACGTTCGGCACGTAATAGCCCGGTCCGTACTTAGCCGCGTATTGATGCTGGAGCGGGGTCATCCCGATCACCTTGCCGTTCCAGTGGTTGGTCGCCAGCAGAGACAGCAGGTGCGGGATCGCGATGATCTCCTTGGGAGTCTGATCGTTGTTGCCGCCGCCGATCTGGAACAGCGAGAACGAGCACGGCTGGCATGTGGTCCACTGCGCTTCGGCGGCAGCGATCTTCATGGGCTGGTACCTGGCCTCGATCACGCCGAGCTCGTCGCCTACGAGCATGGCGAGCAGGATCGTCGGCACGAGCACGACCAGCGAGAGTCTCATGGACCGGCTGAACACGCTCTTGTCGGCGCCGCGCCGCAACTGCCAGGCCGAGACCGCCAGCATGACGGCGGCACCTGTCACCAGGGCAGCGAGCACGACCTTGGCGTATCCCCACACGAACACCGGGTTGGTGAACAGTGCCCAGATGTCGTTGAGCTGCGGCTGGTGCGTCTTGGGATTCGTGACGTAGCCGACCGGGTGCTGCATCCACGAGTTCGCCGCCAAGATGAACGCGGCCGACAGCACGCTGCCGATCGCCACGAGCCAGATCGTGGCCAGGTGCACGCGCCGGGAGAGTTTGTCCCAGCCGAAGAGCCAGAGGCCCAGGAACGTGGACTCCAGGAAGAACGCGACAAGGCCCTCCATGGCCAGCGGGGCGCCGAAGACGTTGCCGACCAGCTTGGAGTAGGCCGACCAGTTCATGCCGAACTGGAACTCCTGCACCAGGCCGGTGACCACGCCGATGGCCACGTTGATCACCAGCAGCACGCCGAAGAACCTGGTCAGCCGCAAGTACTCCGGGTTACCCCGCCGGTACCACGCGGTCTGCAGGATGGCCGTCAGGAAGCCAAGCCCGATCGTCACGGGGACGAACAGGAAGTGGTTCACCGACGTGAAGGCGAACTGCCACCGGGCCAGGTCCTCTCGCATCTACCTCCTCCGCGATCACTGTGGCGTCAGCCGTCCGGCCGCGGCATCCTCCGGTGCGGGTGACAGGCAGCTTGTTGTCTGGCTGCGCGGGGAGGCGGAGCGGCCAGGTCATCATGGGCGAGAGTTTGAGGGCCGACAGCCCCCAAACTCTCCTGCTAAGGCGGTCAGGCGCGGACCGGCTTAGCTTGCGCGCCGTCGTGCTGCTGCCACGCCGTGGCGCCCGCCGCGGTCGCCGCCTTGGTCTGGCTCCACTTCTGCCTGACGACGTCGCCGGGCGGTACCTCAAGCTCGCGGAACCACTTGCGAGTGGCGGTGATCATGGCCGTCCCGCCGACGACGACGCCCGCTAGCCCGATCACGCAGCCGGCGCCGATAAGCGCAGCGCCGATGACAACCGGCGTCGTGCTGAGCTGGAAGCCGCTAGGAGGCTGCTGGCCACTGTCCATCTGGATCCCTTCCCGAGTGTGACGCCTGATACCTTCAGCTTCCCCGGGCACGCAGCGTGCCCCATCATTCGCTGAGGGTGATTTTGGCGCCGCGCGCGATTCAGGACAGCCGCTCGGCGATGTGCTCACCGACCCGGATGGCGTTCGCCATCGCTGTCAGCGCCGGGTTCACCGCGCCGATGCTCGGGAAGAAGCTGGTGTCGGCCACGTACAGGTTGTCGACCTCGTGCGCCTTGCAGTTCACGTCAAGCACCGAGGTGGCCGGGTCGGCGCCGAACCTGCACGTTCCCGCCTGGTGAGCGACCCCGGCGATGGGCACGTCCATCTTCATGTAGAAGTTCTTGCGCAGCACGTGGTGATCGACCATGCCCACGTGGTTGAGTACGCTCCTGAGCTCTGCGTACAGCCCGTCGGCTTCGGCGTCGTTGCTGGCGGAATAGGCCAGGTGGATGTTGCCCTCGCTGTCCAACGTCACCCGGTTGTCCGGCTTCGGCAGGTCCTCTGTAGTCAGCCAGAGGTCGACGGCGTGCGCAGCCACCTCCTCGAGGCTCCACCTGGGGGCGAGCTTGGTCAGGTGCGGTTCCTCGCCCTTCATCGCCATCGCGTTGGACTTGCCGAGCATCTGGATGTTTCCCAGCGGCCACTGCCTGCCGTTACCGGCCAGGTAGAAGTCGTTGATCGCGAGCGTCTTCTGGAAGATCGTGTCGTTGTGCTCCTTGGACAGCGCTACCGCTGCCTTGCTGTTGTGGTACATGTAGTTGCGCCCGACCTGGTCGGAACCGTTCGCCAGGCCAGCGGGGTGCTCATCGGAAGCGGACCGGAGCAAGATCTTCGCGGTGTTCGCTGCCCCGGCCGCCAGCACGACGACGTCGCCGCGGAAGGTGTGCTCGTCTCCGAAGTGGCTGGCCACCACGCCGGTCACGGTCCGGCCGGACCGATCGGTGTCCAGCCGCACCACCTCGGCACCGGTCAGCAGGGTCACGTTCGGCATGTCCAGCAGGGGCCGGACCGCGATGATGTCGGCGTCGGCCTTGGCGTGCACCATGCACGGGTAGCCGTCACACCAGGCACACCGGATGCAGTGGCTCCGCGCTCGCTCGGCCTCGTCGAGCAGGATCCCGCACGGCGCGGGGAACGGGTGGAATCCGCCTGCTGCAAGGGCGTCAGATAGTTCCTGGATCCGCGGCTCGTGGGAGACAGGAGGCCACGGGTACTGCCGGGACCACTCGCCCTCGGTCGGGTCCAGGCCGTGCGCGCCGTGTACCTGGTACAGCCACTCGGCCTTGGTGTACCAGGGCTCGAAGTCGCGGTAACTGAGCGGCCAGGCTGGGGAGACGCCATCGGCGTGGCGCAGTTCGCCGAAGTCCTCGGGGCGAAGCCGGTAGAGCGCGGCCCCGTACAGCTTCGTCGCACCGCCCACGAAGTAGTGCACCTGAGGCTGGAACGGCTTGCCGTTGACGTCGTACCACGTGTCGGGCGAGATGTACCGCCCGTCGACGAACACCGCGCCCGGATCCCAGTTCTCGGTCTCCCTGGTCAGGAAGTCACCGCGCTCCAGCAGCAGGATCCGCTTGCCCGTCGGCGCGAGCGTGTGCGCCAGCGTCCCGCC
>JASHSO010000389.1 GCA_030038715.1 Streptosporangiaceae bacterium | reverse complement strand
TGCCCGTCCAGGAACCTGGTGAGCTGGCCGAGCGAGTGCCGGTCGTCGGAGGCATTCCTGTGGTGGTGCAGCCGCAGCGGCGCGTACAGGTAAAGGCGGTCGCGCGCCCTAGTCACGGCGACGTAGAACAGCCGCTGCTCCTCTTCCAGTCCGGCTGCGGTCGTCAACGCCATGTCGCTCGGCACCGAGCCGTCGACAAGCTGGGCCAGGTGCACCACCTGCCACTCCAGCCCCTTGGCCGAGTGCATCGTGGAAATGACGAGGAAGTCGTCGTCGAGTCGCGGCCTCCCGGCCAGGTCCGACGCCGAGACGGGCGGATCGAGGGCAAGCTGCACCAGTGCCTCATGCAGCGACGCGCTGGCGGCGGCAGCATCCGCCAGCCGTTCCAAGTCCGCCATTCGCGCGGCCGAGTCGGCATAGCGCGCCCGCATGGGGTCACGCAGCGCGGCCAGGATCGCAGCCGCCTGCTCGGACGCGCTCTCGAGCTCTGCCGCCGCTGTCAGGCGGGCCAAAGTATCCGCTACCAGCCCGGCGCAGCGCCGTGGCAGCACCAGCAGCGCATCGGAGCAGCGACCCAGCGGCCCTGGCTCGTCGAGCCGCAACGCCTCGATGACGCGCCGGGCGAGCGCCGGCCCGACGCCCTCGTGCAGCCGAAGCAGCCGGAACCAGGCCAGCTCGTCACGCGGATTCCCCACCACGCGTGCGGCCGCGATGAAGTCCTTCACGTGCGCGGCCTCGGTGAACCGCAGCCCGCCGTACTTCACGTACGGGATGCCACGTGCGGTCAGCTCGATCTCCAGCAGGTCGCTGTGCTGCGCGGCTCGCACCAGCACGGCCTGCTGCCGGAACTCGATGCCATCCTCGTACTCGGCCAGCACTTTCGTGCAGATCTCGCGCGCCTGCGTGGCCTCGTCGTGGCACTGGGTCAGCACCGGCCGCTGGCCCTGGCCGCGGTCCGCCGAGAGCTCAAGCTCCAAGCCGTCGAACTGCGGTCGCACCGCGTTTGCCAGGGCAAGGATCGGCTGGCGGGACCGGTAGTTGCGGGAAAGCCTGACGACGGTCAGGTCGGCGTACGTGTCGGCCAGCGCCCGCAGGTGCGCGGGGTCGGCGCCGCGGAAGGCGTAGATGGCCTGAGCGTCGTCGCCCACGCAGGTCAATCCGCTGCCGTCGGGCCGCAGCAGCCGGACGATCTCGGCCTGTACGGCGTTGACGTCCTGGTATTCGTCGACTAGCACGGCGTCGAACTCCGCGCGCAGGGCCGGGCCCGCGGCAGCGTCGGCCAGCGCAGCGCGCCAAAGCAACAGCAGGTCGTCGAAGTCGACCAGGCCGTGCCGCCGCTTGTAAGCCACGAACTCGGTGAACAGGTCGGCCAGCTGACCCGCGTACGGCGCGCACCACGGGTGGCTGGCCGCCAGCACGTCGGTGAGCCGGCTGCCTGCTGCCACGCAGCGCGCGTAGATGTCGGCGCAGGTCGCTGCTCGCGGCATCCGGCGGCCGGTACCCGTGCCGAGCAGGCCGTTGGCTTCGCGCAGCGTGTCCATCACGTCCGTCGCGTCGGCGGGGTCGATGACGCTGAACTCGGCAGGCAGCGAGAACGCCTCCGCGTGCGCCCGGATGATCCGGTGTGCGACGGCATGAAATGTGCCGCCGCAGATGCGCTCGCCGGCGTTGCCTTCCGGCGGCTGCGCCCGGGCGAGCATGTCGTCAGCGGCCCGCCTGGTGAAGGTCAGCAGCAAGATCCGGCCCGGCCGCGTGCCCTGCTGGCGCAGCCACGCCGCACGCGCCACGAGCGTCCCGGTCTTGCCTGTCCCGGCGCCGGCCAGGATCAGCAGCGGGCCGCCCTGGTGCGTCGCCGCGGCTAGCTGCTCGTCGTTCAGCCCGTCGAGGATGCCAGCGGGCTCGATCACAGCAACAAAATCTAGCGACAGCCGCCGACAATGCGTTGGCGGCGCGCGGTCTGCGGGCCAGGGCAGCATGAAGTAGGGCTGGTCGGTATGAGACTTCTGCGCGCCGGTGCGGAATGCCGCGGCAAGCCCGTCGGCAACCGCGGCCTGATAGAGTGGGAATGTAGGAAAATCGGAATCGGAAGGTGGTGGCTTCCATAGGCATGCCTGCCGCCAAGGTCGAACCGGAGCCGCTCGTCAGCGCCCGGGTAAAAGTGCGACCCAAAGCACAACTGACACTGCCCGAAGAGATCAGGCGTGCTCTCCACATCAGAGAAGGCGACGAGGTGGAATTCGCCGTCCACGACGACGGGACCGTCACGCTACGCGGCTACGTGTCCGTCCCCACCGATCAAGCCTGGTTCTTCACCCCCCAGTGGCTGGCAGGGGAGCACGAGGCGGACGAGGAGATCAGGGCCGGGCGGGGTGCGGTGCACGAGTCGGCCGACGACATGTTCGCGCATCTTGACGCGCTGGCTGAAGACTCCTGATGCCGACGTTCGAGACGCTGCCGCGTTTCGAGAAGGACTGGAAGGACCTCACGCCCCAGCATCGGGATATGTTCCGTAAGGTGGTCAGGGAAGCCTTCGTACCGGACCTGATGGCCCCGGACCGGCCGTTCCGGCGTGTCAAAGGCGTGCAAGCCCACGCGAACGTGTTCGAGATGACCTGGGGCAACGATGGCCGCGCCACCTTCAGCTACGGAGCCGAACGAGTGTCCGGACAGCCGCACATCACCTGGCGGCACATCGGAACCCACGACATCTTCACTCCGCCGCCGGGCCCATGACGCCCTGGCGACGCCGGTCCACAAGTGCTTCTGATCCCGCGGCCAGGCTCGCATACTAGACGCATACCGGATATGCGCTGCGCGAGGGACGCCCGACGCCCTCGCGCAGCCGAAGCAGCCGGAACCAGCCCAGTTCGTCCCGCGTATTCCCCGCCACGCGTGCCGCCGCGATGAAGTCCTTGACGTGGGCGGCCGTGTGAACCTGAGACCGCCGTAGTTCACGTACGAGATGCTACGTACTAGCTCAATATGAGCCGAAGGCAGCCTGTACGACCTTATTTACTGTGGCCTGATGCATTAACCGGGCGTGTGCGAGTATGGTGCGGAAAGGGTCACGGCATTGACAAGCCAATGGCCGTGAATGGCGTTCCGG
>JASHSO010000388.1 GCA_030038715.1 Streptosporangiaceae bacterium | reverse complement strand
GGGCGATCGAGATCGTCGAGCGAGTACTCGACCTGCAGGGGCCGCCCGTCTACGTGCGCAAGCAGATCGTGCACAACACGCGCGTGGTGTCCGGGCTGGCCGCGCGCGGAGCGATCTTCGTCGACGAGCTCGACGAAGTTCCGGATGGCGCCACCGTGGTCTTCTCCGCCCACGGCGTCTCGCCCGCAGTGCGGAGCGAGGCCGTCAGGCGCGGACTGAACACCGTGGACGCGACCTGCCCGCTGGTGTCCAAGGTGCACGCCGAGGCACGCAGGTTCGCCGCTGAGGGCTACCTAGTCACGCTGATCGGGCACGCCGGCCACGAGGAGGTCGAAGGCACAATGGGCGAGGCGCCGTCGTCAATGACGCTGGTGCAGACCGCCGCCGACGTGGCCGAGCTGCAGCCCGCCAACCCGGGCAAGGTTGCCTATCTCATGCAGACCACGCTGTCGGCCGAAGAGGCGGGCGGTGTCGTGGACGCCCTGCTCGATCGCTTCCCGGCAGCCCGAGGCCCGGGCAGCGACGACATCTGCTACGCCACCACCAACCGGCAGCTTGCCGTCCGGGAGGTCGCGGGCCAGACCGACGTCGTGCTGGTGGTCGGGTCGGCCAACTCGTCCAACTCGGTCCGGCTGGTGGAGACCGCGCAGCGGGCCGGAACGCCGGCATACCTGATTGACGGGCCAGACGACATCGAGCTCGGCTGGCTCGCCGGCAAGCCGGTCGTCGGGATCACCGCCGGGGCGTCAGCTCCGCCCGAGGTCGTCCAGCATGTCGCCGACGCGCTGTCCGGGCTTGGCCCGGCCACCTCCAGAGAGGTCGTAGTCGCGGCCGAATCCATCCAGTTCGGCCTTCCCAAGGAAGTGAGAAAGCAATGACGATGCCGCTGCGGCAGAGCATGCGGGTCGGAGCCTACCTGTTGCGCCAGAAGCTGGCAGGCCGAGACAAGTTCCCCTTGCTCGTCGAGCTTGAGCCGCTGTTCGCCTGCAACCTCAAGTGCGCCGGCTGCGGCAAGATTCAGCACCCGCACGACATACTCAAGCAGCGGATGCCGGTCGAGCAGGCGATCGCGGCGATCGAGGAGTGCGGCGCTCCGATGGTGTCCATCGCCGGCGGCGAGCCGCTGATGCACCCGCAGATCGAGGTGATCGTCGCCGAGCTGATCAAGCGGAAGAAGTACGTGTTCCTGTGCACGAATGCGCTGCTCATACCGAGGAAGCTGGACAAGTTCAAGCCGTCGCCCTACTTCGCCTGGGTGGTGCACATCGACGGCCTGCGCGAGCGGCATGACATCTCGGTCTGCAAGGAGGGAGTGTTCGACGAGGCCGTCGCTGCCATCGAGGAATGCAAGCGACGCGGGTTCAAGGTCAACACCAACACCACGTTCTTCAACACCGACACCCCGCAAACGGTCATCGACGTGCTCAACTACCTCAACGACGACCTCAAGGTGGACGAGATGCAAATCTCGCCGGCCTACGCCTACCAGAAGGCTCCCGACCAGGAGCACTTCCTGGGCGTGACTGAGACCAGGGAACTGTTCCGCAAGGCGTTCGGCGACGGGAACCGGAAGCGCTGGCGGCTCAACCACTCCCCGCTCTTCCTCGACTTCCTCGAGGGCAAGGTCGATTTCGGCTGCACGGCCTGGGGGATTCCGTCGTACTCACTCTTCGGCTGGCAGCGGCCCTGCTACCTGATGTCCGACGGTTACGCCAAGACCTACGCCGAGCTGATCGAGACGACCGACTGGGAGCGGTACGGGCGTGGCAGAGATCCCCGGTGCGCGAACTGCATGGCGCACTGTGGGTATGAGCCGTCCGCGGTGCTTGCTACGACTGCCTCGCTGCGGGAGTCAATTCGCGCGCTTCGCGGTTCCTAGCGGGGCGGGCGCTGGCTGACACCTCGAGGTGGCGCAGCCGCAGGCTGTTGCCGACCACGAATGCCGAGGAAAGGGCCATAGCGGCAGCGGCTATGAGCGGATTCAGCAGTCCGGCCGCCGCGAGCGGGATCGCCGCGACGTTGTAGCCGAATGCCCAGGCCAGGTTGCGACGGATGGTGCGGAACGTGCCGCGGGCCAGCCGGATCGCCTCCGCCACCGCCATCAGGTCGTCGCGCAGCAGGATGAGGTCCGCCGCGCTGATAGCCACGTCGGTGCCCGACCCGAGTGCCAGGCCCAGGTTGGCTGCCGCCAGCGCCGGCCCGTCGTTGACGCCGTCGCCAACCATCGCCACCGCGTGGCCTGCTGACCGCATCCCGGTGATGATCTCTGCCTTCTCGGCCGGAAGCGCGTCGGCGATCACCTCGTCCACGCCGGCGAGCACGCCGACTGCGCTGGCTGTGGCCTCGTTGTCTCCGGTCAGCAGGACGGTGCGCAGCCCGAGGCTGCGAAGTTCGGCGACGGCGCCAGCCGCCGACGGCTTGACCGTGTCGGCGATGGCGAGCACGCCGCGGGCTTGGCCGTCCCAGCCGGCCAGCACGGTTGTGCAGCCCGCCTGTTCCCAAGCTTCCCCCTGCGCGCGGAGTCTTGCCGGGATGTCGATGCCCCGGTCGTCGAACAGCTTGCGGCGGCCAACGGTCACCTCGCTGCCATCGACGCGGCCCCGAGCGCCCAGGCCGGGCAGCGCGGCGAAGCCCTGGGCGGCTGGCAGGTCGGCGTCGCCGGCAAGAGCAGCATGGCTTATCGCGACCGCGACCGCGTGTTCGGAGGCTTGCTCGACAGCGCCCGTCTTCCGCAGCAGTTCGTCCCGAGTGGTGCCCGGCACGGCGAGCAGCCCGGCCAGGGTCATCCTGCCCGTGGTCACCGTGCCGGTCTTGTCGAGTACCACCGTGTCAATGCCGCGGGAGGATTCAAGCGCCTGATAGCCCTTGATGAAGATGCCCAGCCTGGCGCCGCGACCGCACGCGACGACCAGCGCGGCCGGCGTCGCGAGCCCGAGTGCGCACGGGCAGGCGATGATCGTCACGGCCAGGGCCGCGCTGAACGCGTGCTGAGCCGAGCTTCCCGCGGCCAGCCACCCGACCAGGGTCACGCCCGCCATGGCCAGCACCACGGGGACGAAGACGCCGGAGATCCTGTCCGCCACCCGCTGGATCGCGGCCTTCTGCGCCTGCGCCTGCTCGACCAGCCGGATCAGGTGGGCGAGCTGAGTATCCTTGCCCACCTTGTCGGCCCGCACGACGAGCCGTCCGGCGAGCGCCACGGTACCGCCCACGACTTTGTCGCCCTGGCCGACCGCGACCGGTACCGACTCGCCTGTCATCATGCTCCGGTCGACCTCGGACTCACCGAATAGCACTTCGCCGTCGGCGGCGATCTTCTCGCCCGGCCGCACCACGAACGTGTCGCCTGGGCGCAGCTGGCCGATCGGGACGCGCTGCTGGCTACCGTCGGCTGTCAGGACGCACACATCCCTGGCGCCAGCGGCGGCCAGTTCCCGCATCGCCTGGCCGGCCGACCGGCGGGCGCGTGCCTCGAAGAACCTGCCGCCGAGCATGAAGGTCGTGACAGCGGCGGCCACCTCAAGGTAAATGCCGCCGCCCGAGGCGTGCATCAGCTCGTACTGGGCGCTCACGTGCTGGGTTCCCGCGTCGAGCGCGAACATCGCGTAGAGCGACCAGCCGCAGGCCGCGGTGATCCCCAGCGACACCAGCGTGTCCATGGTGAGCGTGCCGTGCCGCAGGCCCCGCCACGCTGCGCGGTGGAACGGCCACGCGGCCCATCCGGCGACCGGCACGGTCAGCGCGATCAGCACCCACTGCCAGCCGGCGAACCGTGCGGCGGGGAAGAGCGACACTCCAATCGACAGGTCCGACAGCGGGATGAAGAAGATCAGCGCCAGGAGCAGCCGCCGCTTCAGGTAAGCCGCCTGGCTGCTGTCCTTGGTCGCTGCCTCGCCGGTCCCGTCCTTGCCGGTCCCTGCCTCGCCGGTCCCGTCCGCTGCCGTCGCGGCCGCTGCCGTCGCGGCCGCTGCCGTCGCGGCCTCGGCTGGCGGCCTGGCGTCCTGCGCGCGGTAGCCTGCCCGCTCGACCGCCGCGACCAGCATGGCCGTGGTGACGCTGGGCGGCGCCAGGACCGTGGCCCGCTCGGTGGCAAAGTTCACGGCGGCGCGAACCTCGTCATCGACGCTATTGAGCTTGCGCTCGATCCTGGCTGCGCAGGCCGCACACGTCATGCCGCTGATGGAGAGCTGAATCTCCGCCATGCCCGATGACTCGTCGGTCACCGCGGCTTGCCTCATTCGCTCACCCTCCGTCGGCCTACCACTGACATCCTGGCAGCTCCCGCGAGGAAGGCCGAGATGGTTTGCCCGTTTTGCCTAAGTCAACTCGCTGGATGTCGTGCTCAAGGCAACGTTACTCTGCGGCCTCTTCGTGCCCCTGGGCTCAGTCAGCCCGTCCGGTTGCCGGGGTCCGGCTGTGGCCCG
>JASHSO010000387.1 GCA_030038715.1 Streptosporangiaceae bacterium | reverse complement strand
GTCGTCGGCGTGGCGCTGCAGCACATCGGTCTTGCCGGAATCGGCGTCTATCCGGACAACCGCAGACCGTGTCAGCGGTCCGCCCGCAGTAGCGCCGATCCAATTGCCATCGGCGGACACGGTGGAGTCGAACTCCGCATACGGCGTCTCCAGGTCGGTCAGCTCAAAGCTCTCCGGGTCCAGGATCCCGAGCCGCCCAGCCCCGGCGCCGTGGACGACCGCGAGTCGGCCGTCCCCGAGCAGCGCGAACGGCCGCATGCCAAGCTGCCAGAGCGGCCCCGCGAATTCCTCGTCTGCCGGGAACAGGGCCCGCGGCGGCTCGCCGTCGAGGCTGAGCTGATAGAGGTTCCACCACCCGGGCCAGTCGGTCGCCACGTACAGCCGCGTGTTGTCGCGCCAGAGCGGGGCCAGCACGGACTCGCGCTGGCTGCCCTTCAGCAGCCTGCCCTTGCCCGGCATGCCTTTCTCGACCGGTGCCACTCGCAACTCCGTACCGTCCCACGGCATGTGCGGGTGGTTCCAGCAGATCCAAGCCAGCCAGTTCCCGTCTGGGGAAGGGGTCGGGTAGGCGAAGAAATCCGCCCCGGTCACCAGGATCCGGATCGCATCCGGCTTGTCCGCGGCCGAGCCGTCGAGCGGGACTGCCACGATGGCGCGGCTGACCTTCCCGCTCTCGTGCACCTCCTGAACGCACCACACTTCTTTGCGGTCGGGCGACAGCGCGAAGTCGGCGTAACGAAGCCCGGTGGCTGGCAGCACGCCTGAGCCCGAACTAGCAGGCACCGAGGCAGGATCCGGGGTGAGCGGGACCGGCTCCTCCTTGCCCTCGGCAAGCCCCGGGCCGGCCAGGTAGAGGCGCTGGTCGGCGTAATTGGCGAACAGGATCTGGTAGCCGCGGGCCGTCCTTGCGGCTGGCTGCGCCTTCACCGCGCCGGAAGCCTTGGCTGCAAGCTGGGCAGCCCGGGCCGAGCGCCGGACCGGCAGGTAGGAGAGTCCGCCGTACTCGTGCACCCGAGTGCGCGCGTTCCACGGCGCTGGAAGCAGCGCGGTGGTCTTGCCGCCGGAGTTGTGCATGACCGTGGTCCGGCCGCCTTCCTCGGGCACCGCCTGCTGCCACCATGTGCTGCCGCCATGCACGATGGGGAAGGCTCCCGCCACCCGACCGCGCGCTACCTCGGCAGCGGCGATCGGGGACGGCCACTCCCCATACGGCACCGCCGGGGCCGTGACCTCGCTAGTGATCTGCTCCTCTGCCGTCGTGCCCGCCGGATCGGCGACGCCGTCTGTCCCGCTCTCTGTCATACGCATATGGTGCCCTACCGGACGGTCCGGCGAAGCCGTGAATGCGCAGACCAGCCCTGGGAGTCGAGGCCAGCGCCCGGAACGTGCCAGCGCGCGATGGCCGGCCGGGCGTCTACCCTTGAGGCATGGCCGGGCCCGGGCAGCGCAGCTTCGAGATCCGCACCTATGGGTGCCAGATGAACATGCACGACTCCGAGCGACTCGCCGGGCTGCTAGAGGCTGCCGGTTACCAGCGCGCGGAGCCAGGCGCGCAGGCCGACGTGATCATCTTCAACACCTGCGCGGTCCGGGAAAACGCAGATAACCGGCTCTACGGCAACCTGGGCCACCTCCTTCCGGTGAAGAGCTCCAGGCCCGGCATGCAGATCGCGGTGGGCGGCTGCCTGGCCCAGAAGGACAGGGCGGTCATCACCGAGCGCGCGCCCTGGGTGGACGTGGTGTTCGGCACCCACAACATCGGGTCGCTGCCGGTACTGCTGGAGCGCGCCAGGGTCCGCCAGCAGGCCCAGGTGGAGATCGCCGAGTCGTTGGAGCACTTCCCATCCGTGCTGCCGGCCAGCAGGGAGTCGCCTTACTCGGCGTGGGTCGCGATCTCGGTCGGCTGCAATAACACCTGCACGTTTTGCATCGTGCCGAGCCTGCGCGGTCGCGAGCAGGACCGCAGGCCGGGTGACGTGCTCGCAGAGATCGAGGCTCTGGCCGCGGAGGGAGTGCTGGAGATCACACTGCTCGGCCAGAACGTCAACTCCTACGGCGTCGGATTCGGCGACAGACTGGCGTTCGGCAAGCTGCTGCGGGCCTGCGGGAACGTGCCCGGTCTGGAGCGGGTTCGGTTCACCTCGCCGCACCCGCGTGACTTCACCGACGACGTGATCGAGGCGATGGCGCAGACGCCGAATGTGATGCCGCAGCTGCACATGCCGCTTCAGTCGGGCTCGGACGCTGTGCTGCGGGCCATGCGCCGGGCCTACCGGCGAAAGGCGTACCTGGCGATTCTGGATCGCGTCCGCACCGCAATGCCGGAAGCGGCGATCACCACCGACATCATCGTGGGATTCCCGGGCGAGACCGAGCAAGACTTCAGCGACACCCTCGATCTGGTCCGCGAGGCCAGGTTCGCGGCGGCATTCACCTTCCAATACTCGATCCGGCCAGGCACGCCTGCCGCGGACATGCCGGAACAGGTGCCAGCCGAGATCGTCGCCGAGCGCTATGAGCGGCTGGCCGCCCTGGTCGCCGACGTGGCGTGGCAGGAGAACCGCAGGCAGGTCGGCCGGGAGGTGGAGGTCCTGGTCGCGGTCGGCGAGGGCCGCAAGGACACCGCGACGCACCGGATGTCCGGCCGGGCGCGCGACAACCGGCTGGTGCACTTCAACCCGGCCAGCTCCACCCCGCGGCCCGGTGACGTGGTTACCACCGTGGTGACCAGTGCGGCCCCGCACTACCTGCTCGCGGATGGCGCCCCGGTCAGCGTGCGGCGCACCGCGGGCGGACAGGCGTGGGAATTGCGGCGGGCTGTGCTCGGGCGCGGAGCCGGGGACGCAGGCCCAGCCCGCGCGCGAGATACTTTCGAGTCCGATCGCGTCGTGCTGCTCGGCATGCCGGGCATCTCGGCGTCGGCCTGAGCGTGCTCGTAGCCGCAGCGGTCTGCCCGCATCCCCCGCTGTTGATCCACGCGACGACCGGCGGAGCCGACCCGGTCGCACTGGGTGGTCGTGCGGACACCCGCGGCTCCGCGGATAGTGCTGTCGATGATGAGGTAACGAGGCTGCGCCGCGCCTGTGCCGTTGCAGTCGCGCGGCTGCTGGCGGCCGGTCCGGACCTCGTCATCGTGATCGGTGGCGCCGACCGCTCGGCGGCCTACCCGGCGGATGCAGCCGGCAGCCTGCGTTGTTACGGCATCCCATTCCGCACCGGAGTCGGCGAGCCGGTCCTGCCGCTGTCGCTGACCGTCGGTGCATGGCTGCTGCGGGCATGCGAAGCCGGCCCGCCGCCAATCACGCAGGTGCACGGGGTGTGGCACGCACTGCCGCCCCCGCAATGTCTCGCACTCGGGGCACGACTGGCGAGCCGCGGGCCGCGCGTTGGCATGCTCGTGATGGGGGACGGCCCGGCCCGGCGCGCGACCGGTCTGCACGGCGCACCCGACCCGGACGCCGACGCCTATGACAAGGAAGTCGCGGCATCCTTCGCCGCAGCCGACGCGGACCGGCTGGCTGCCCTTGACCCAGCTTGGGATGACAAGCTGCTGGTGGCAGGGCGGGCTGCCTGGCAAACACTAGCCGGAGCCGCACGCGGGTGTGAGCTGAGCGGGCAGCTGCTGTTCGCCGACGCTCCGCTTGACGTCAGCTACGTGGTCGCGACCTGGGAAATCGGCGGCTAGAGCGGGCCGGGCTGAGAGCCTTGCCCCGCTTCGTCGTCGAACTCGTACTCTTCGTCGTCGTACTCCTCGCCGGACTCTGAGTCGAACTCGAACTCGAACTCTTCGTCATCCGGTCCCGGCCCGAGGTCGTCGGTCTGGCCTGGCGCGGTGACGTCGTCTTCTTGGGTCATGCTTCCCCCCGGACCGCGCGGCCGGGTCGGCCGCTGCCGTGTGCAGGACATACCCGCCGCTGTCAGACTGATGTCATGCCGGGGCGAGTGATAGCGGTCGTGGGGCCGACCGCAGTGGGAAAGTCCGAACTCTCACTCTGGCTGGCCCACTCACTCGACGGTGAGATCGTCAACGCCGACTCCATGCAGCTGTACAAGGGCATGGACATCGGCACGGCTAAGCTCACGGCGGATGATCGGACCGGCATCCCGCACCACGTACTGGACATCTGGCCTGTGACCAGGACCGCCAGCGTGGCGGACTACCAGCGGCTGGCCAGGGCGGCGATAGCCGACGTGCGCGGTCGGGGCAAGACGCCGATCCTGGTCGGCGGCTCGGGTCTGTACGTCCGCGCCGCGATCGACAACCTGAGGTTTCCCGGCACGGACCCGCTGCTGCGGGAACGGCTTGAGGACGAGCTCGCCAATACCGGGCCGGTTGCCTTGCATGCCCGGCTGGCAGTGGTTGACCCGGCAGCGGCGGCTGCCATCCTGCCCGGTAACGGGCGCAGGATCGTCCGTGCGCTGGAGGTTGTCGAGCTGTCGGGCCGCCCGTTCAGCGCGACTCTGCCACGCCCCGAATCGGTGTATCCGATCGTCCAGATCGGTGTGGCGATGCCCAGGACGGAGCTGGATCAGCGGATCGCCGACCGGGTGGCCAGAATGTTCGGGCTAGGTCTGGTGGAGGAGGTGCGCAGCCTGGCGACGCATGGCCTCGCAGAGGGCCGGACCGCTAGCCGCGCACTCGGATACGCGCACGTGCTTCGGTTCCTCAACGGGGAGTGGTCACTTCGGGAAGCAGAGGCGCAGACGGTGCGGGCCACCCGCCGGTTTGCCCGACGGCAGGAGTCCTGGTTCCGCCGGGACCCGCGAGTGGTCTGGGTGACTGGGGGAACTGGGGTGACCGGCCATGCGCTCGAGGCCCTGAACGCCGCCGAGTTGCAGCGGGCCTAGCGGGTGTGCCAAGCGCAGGTGCCCGCCCGAACGGGCGGGCACCTGGGTGCCGGGGGTGGGCCAAGTTACTGGAAGCCTGGCTTGGCCGTCGTGATGTCGTACCGCTGTCCCCAGTACCACTGGGTCGCGCTCGAGCCAGGCACGATGTGCGGGACGCCTGTTGGGTCGGCGATCCACCAGCGGACGTGCGTGCGCATGTGCCAGGGAAGCTTGTCTACGGCAGCCTGCACGGCGGGCCACTCCGAGCGCATGGTGTAAATGATCGCGACAGAGTGGGCCGCGTCGCGCAGCTTGCGCCATACCCAGTTAGCAGCGAGCGATGGCGTGGCGTCTCCCGGTTCGACATCCAGGGCCGCGGCCCGGGGGTCGGACCCGTTCGTGTCGATCCACAGCACCCTGCCGGGCCGCGTCACTTGTGATGCTGGGACGGCGAAGTTGCCGGTGGCATAGGTCGCGACCTCGTGGTGTGCGGGGATAGCCGACGGCGTGATCGAGTCGTAGATCAGGTAAGGCCCGTGGTGCCTGGCGGGTGCCGGGTGCCAGGACCGAGTCCGCCAGTGCTCGACGTGGTGAGCGAGCCTTGCGGGCTCGGTCCTGGCCTGGTGCGTGGCTGGACGCGCCGCAGCAGTTCTGCTCGTGTCGCCTGCATGTGCGGTAGCGTGCTTGGCGACCTGGGCGAAGAGACCTGACTGGGGAGCATCGGTAACTCGGTCACCGACGTGACCTGTTGTCTTGGCAGCGGCGCTGCTGACACCAAACGGGCTGGTAGCCGCTGCGCGGCTGATCGTGGACGGCTGGGCGACTGGGGCCGCTGCGGCACTGGCGCCGCCGGCTGCCCCCACCGCTGAAACGGCGGCCGCCAGCAGTGCCAGGGCCATGCCGCGGCCGCTCAGCGCGTCGGTCAGTCGGGCAGTGCGGGACATGAGCGTCCTTTCTGTCGGTGCTGGCCGCCCGGCCCGGGGCCTGTCAGCCCGGCCGGGGGTCACGGCGAGTAACCGGGAGGTTCGACGCCGGCCATGGCGGCCTGGTTTCGCAATGAGACACAGCTCACTACTAGCTGGTAACATTGCGCCGTCCTTGTCAGGACATGCGAGGAGATGGCGACCGCCGGGGTCAGGGGCCAGCGTGCAGCGCCTCAACTAGCGTAAACAACGCATTACGCTCCGTAGCATCCCGATACTGGCCGGAGTATCTTCAGCGCCCTCGGGCTTGTTGCGATGGAGTATGTTCTCCGGCGCCGTGCAGGGCCTGCTGTCGCGGACTATGTCCGCCGGCGCTGCGCGCGCTTGATGCCATGGCGTTGTCCGCCGGCGCCGTGCGCGGCCTGCTGCCGCGGACTATGTCCGCCGCGGCGCTGCGCGCGCTTGGTGCCATGGCGTTGTCCGCCGGCGCCGTGCGGGGCCTGTTGTCGCCTTGACCTGCAGCGATGGCTGCGACGGAAGCCGAATGGGCGGGTTGCTCGACGGCTGCTCGAGCGGTGACCGCGACTACCATCGTGGTCATGCTGTTCGCGAAGGGTCACGGCACCGGCAATGACTTTGTCATCGTGCCCGACGTCGACGGGCTGCTCGACCTTCCGGCCGGGCTGGTTGCCGCCCTCTGCGACCGGCGTACCGGGCTTGGCGCCGATGGGGTGCTGAGAGTCGTCCGGATGTCCGCTGCCAGGCGGATCG
>JASHSO010000386.1 GCA_030038715.1 Streptosporangiaceae bacterium | reverse complement strand
GCTCTGGCCTGGTCGAGCAGCTCGCGCAGCTCGCCAAGGCCCGGCACCGGGGCGAGCTCTGCCTGGTCGTCGGCATTGCGCAGCACGCCGAGCAGCCTGCGCATCTCGGTCAGAGCCTGCCTGCCGGTACTGGCAATGGCCTTGAGCGCGGCCTCGGCTCTGGCCGGGTCGGCTCGCATGGCGTACCCGGCACCGTCGGCCTGCACGACCATGACACTGACGTGGTGCGCCACCACGTCGTGCATCTCGCGGGCTATCCGAGCCCGCTCGGCCGCCGCGGCGATCTTGGCCTGGGTGTTCCGGTCGGCCTCCAGCCGCGCTGCCTTCTCCTCGAGAGCTGCGTAGTAGCCACGCCGGAACCGCATCGAGTCACCGAGCGTCCAGGCGATGAGGGCACTTCCGACGAAGAGAACCGCGCCGAGGTAGAGCCCGTCGAGTAGCCCGATCGCCTGCAGCGGGGCCCAGACCACCACGGCGACCACGGCACCAGCCAGGCAGGTAAACAGCGCGATGATGGAGTACCGGCGCGGGCGGTAGGCGGCGATCGTGTACAGCAGGATCAGCACCGCGACGTCGGAAGGGATCGGGCCGGGGCCGAAAAGCTGGCATACCGCGCAGGCCAGGCACACGGCCAGAGCCCAGATCGGGACACGCCGCCGGAACGCCACAGGTACCACCATCAGCAGTGTTACCGGCACCGGCCAGATGCGGTCGACGATGTAAGGCAGGCTGATCACGCCGAGCGCCGCCGCCAGCCCGCTGTCCACGAGCATCGGATGCCGTCGCAGCCAGGCGTAGAGCACGGACATGCGCTCAGCGTATTCCGGCAGCCAGGCCGGAAGCATCATCCACCCGGCCGGCCGGGTCAGACCGCAGGATGATGGACACCGGGCCGTACGCCGCGTGGCGGGCGGGATGACCGGAGAGGAAGTCTGATCAGCGACTGCGTCTTCTGTGACATTGCTGCGGGCCTGGCATTGGCGCACACCGTGCTCGAGGACGACACGGCGGTGGCTTTCCTCGACGCTCGGCCGGTGTTCAAGGGCCACGTCCTCGTATTGCCACGCGTGCACGCCGCGACGCTGGCCGACCTGCCGGCCGACGCGGTTGGCCCGTTCTTCGTGCGCGTTCAACGGGTCAGCGCGGTCATGCCCGCCGCGCTGGGCTGCCAGGGCACGTTCGTGGCCGCGAACAACGTGGTCAGCCAGAGCGTGCCGCACTTGCATGTGCACGTTGTGCCGCGCACCAGGGGCGACGGCCTGCGGGGCTTCTTCTGGCCGCGGCAGCGGTACGCCAGCGAGGAGGAGGCAGCCGGCTACGCCAGCAGGCTACGGGCGGCGCTCAGCTGAACGCCGTCACCAATAGGCACGCTGCCGCTGTGACCTCGGCGATCGCGCCGAGCACGTCCCCTGTTATCCCGCCGAGCCGAGCGACCGCCAGCCTGGTCAGCGCCACCGAGACCGCGATGCCGACAGCGATGGCGATGGTGAAGATCAGGCCGAGCGGCACGGCACCGGCGAGGGCGACCGCGATCATCGCCACGGTGATCAACGGGCTTGCGGCGCCGGCGACGCTGGCGCCGAGCCCGTCCGCCCTGGCCGCCGGCACGCCTGGCCGGCACGCCAGAGCGATGGCCAGCCTTGCCGCGGTGGTTGCCGCGATCACCGCCACCGGGCCACGGCCGAGATCGTCGGCCCGAGCGAGAGCGCTGACCTGCACCAGCACGGTGAACAGCAGTGCCACAACACCGAACGGGCCGACATCAGAGCGCTTCATGATCTCCAGCGCCTGGTCGGCGGGCTTGCGGCTGCCCAGGCCGTCTGCCAGGTCCGCTAGACCGTCCAGGTGGAGCGCTCTGGTGAGTACGGTCAGCGAGGTAATCGCTAGCGCGGCGCCGAGCAGCGCTCCGGCGTGGCCGATCCTGGTCGCAAGCAGCAGGATCCCGGCAGCCGCCGCCCCGAGCGCCAGGCCAACGAGCGGAGCCCAGTACAGCGCCGCCGCGGCTGTCCGCCGGGTCGGGGCCCCGGCGCCGCTAGCGCCGCCCGGGAGCGGTACCGCTGTCAGCATGGTCACCGCGAGCCGCAGTCCTGCCCAGGGCATGGCACGCAGCCTACGGGCTGGGTAGGTTTCCACTCGACCAAGTCGGGAGGGTAGATGGCGAGGCGGCCGCATGTGCTGCTGTCGGCTGCGATGTCGGTCGATGGCTATATCGACGACGCCACTGACCGGCGGCTGGTCCTGTCCGGGCAGGCAGACCTGGACCGGGTGGACGAGCTGCGGGCTGGCAGTGACGCGATCATGGTCGGTGCCGGTACGGTGCGGCTGGACAACCCCAGGCTTGCAGTGCGGTCGGCGGCGCGGCGTGCGCGGCGGCGCGGCCGCGGGCAGCCGCCCAGCCCGGTGAAGGTCACGCTCACCGCGAGCGGGGAGCTGGATCCTGCGGCGAACTTCTTCGCCGGCGATGGCAGCGTCCCGCTGGTTTACGTCGCGGCCGTGGCGGCCGGGCGGCTGCGGGCCAGGCTGGGGGATCGGGCGATCGTGGTTCCGCTGCCCGCGATCGCGGGCAGCGGCGGGGCGCCCGGCGACCTGGCCTGGCTGCTGGCCGACCTCGCCCACCGGGGTATCGGCAGCCTGCTGGTGGAGGGCGGCGCGCTCGTGTTCAGCCAGTTCCTGTCCGGTCGGCTGGCGGATGAGTTCTTGCTGGCTGTTGCTCCGGTCTTCGTCGCCGATCCAGCGGCGCCCCGGCTGCTGAGCGGCGAGCCGTCCGGCGGTCGGATGAGACTA
>JASHSO010000385.1 GCA_030038715.1 Streptosporangiaceae bacterium | reverse complement strand
TGGCTGACGCCGACGGGCCGGGAAATGACCTCCTACGACTGGCGGCCCGGCAATGCCAGCTCTTTGGCCGTGCTGCTGAACGGCGAGGCCATCACCGAGCCGGGGCCGCACGGCGAGGCCATCAGCGACGCCCATTTCCTACTGCTGTTCAACGCCGCCGACCAGGAGGTGACCTTCACGCTGCCGACAGCGGGCCTGGCCGGCTGGTGGCGGCCCGTCATCGACACCGCTGACCCGCTGCAGCACCGATCTCCCCTGGCAGCATCGGCGACAGTCCAGCTCGCCGCCCGGGCGGTGGTCGTGCTGGAGGCTGCCAGCGCGGCCGAGCGCGGGTCTGGTTGACTGCGGCAGTGCGCCAGATCTACCCGGTGCAGGGGCCCGATCTCCCGCTCATTGCGCAGGCTAGGGCCGACTCGCTCCCTGACTCCGTCGCTGAGCTTGCTGTTTTGTACGGGAACGAGGCTGCACCCGACGTCTCCGGCCCACCTGTGCGCGGCCCGGTTCGGGCCAACATGGTGGCTAGTACCGACGGGGCCGTCGCACTGGGCGGCCGCTCCGGCGGGCTGTCGGGTGCTGCGGACCGGATGGTCTTCACAGTCCTGCGCAGCCTGGCCGATGTCGTTCTCGTCGGCTCGGGCACGGCCAGGACCGAGCGCTACCAGCCCGTCCGGGCGAAGGAGATCTGGCCTCAGCTTCGCCCGCAGGATGCAGCGCCGCTGCCGCCGATTGCGGTCGTGTCAGGCACTCTCAACCTGGCTGGCTGCGAGCGCTTGCTGACGATGCCGCCCGGCGGCCCGCAGACCATCGTGATCACGACCGCCGCGCCGCCCGCCGATCGGCTGGCAATGCTCGCCGGCCGGGCCCGGATCATCCAGGCCGGGACCGACCGGGTCGACATCGGCACCGCCCTGCAGGAACTCGCCGAGCTTGGGTACCGGCACGTCCTGTGCGAGGGCGGCCCGACCCTGCTCGGCGAGCTGGTCAGCGCTGGCCTGCTCGACGAGCTGTGCCTGACCACGAGCCCCGTGCTGGCGGCGGGCTCGGCAGGCCGCATCGTCGCGTCGCGGCAAGCGTCTCCCGCCGGCGCGGCGGCACGGCTCTCGCTCGTGCACGTGCTGTGCGATGGGGACTTCCTGCTCTGCCGGTACCGTGCCGCCTGATGGGCGCTCGTCGGCGTGATCGAGGGTCTAGCGTGGCGGCTGCCGTTCGGGGTGTATACCAAGGGCGACACACTTGGCGTTCTGGACACTCAGCTCGACATCCGCCGAGCCGAGCAGTCACCCAACAGGCCGGAGGGGCCCGATGCCACTGCACAACAAGGTCGACGAGACACACGGAGTCGCGGAGATTGACGTCAACCCGCTGTACTGCCGTGCTTTCGAGCACCCCGTGCCGAGAAACCAGATCCCGTCACACTCGATGCCGCCCGATGCGGCGCTTCAGCTGATCAGGGACGAGCTGATCCTGGACGGCAACGCCCGGCTGAACCTGGCCACGTTCGTCACCACCTGGATGGAGCCGCAGGCCGGTGAGCTGATGACCGAGTGCTTCAGCAAGAACATGATCGACAAGGACGAGTACCCGCAGACAGCGGAGCTGGAGCGCCGGTGCGTGAACATCCTGGCGCATCTCTGGCACGCGCCCTCCGCGGCGGCCTCGCAAGACGGTGACGCGGACTCGGCCGGGTCCGCGACCGGCTGCTCGACCACCGGGTCCAGCGAGGCCTGCATGCTCGGCGGGCTCGCCCTGTTGTGGCGCTGGCGGAGCCGGCAGGCGGCAGGCGGGGGCGCGAAGCCGAACCTGGTGATGGGGGCCAACGTGCAAGTCTGCTGGGAGAAGTTCTGCCGGTACTGGCAAGTCGAGCCGCGGCTCGTGCCGATGGAGCCGGGCCGCCTGCACCTGACCGGGCCCGAGGCCGTGGCGCAGTGCGACGAGAACACCATCGGGGTCGTCGCGGTACTCGGCTCCACCATGGACGGCAGCTACGAGCCCGTGGCCGAGATCGCCGCCGGGCTGGACGCCTACCAGCAGCGCACCGGGCTCGATATCCCGGTGCACGTCGACGGGGCCTCAGGCGGCTTCGTCGCGCCGTTCCTGGCGCCCGACCTTGAGTGGGACTTCCGTGTCCCCAGGGTCGCTTCCATCAACACCTCGGGCCACAAGTTCGGCCTGGTCTACCCGGGCGTCGGCTGGATCATCTGGCGGGACGCAGCCGCGCTGCCGGACGACCTGATCTTCAACGTGAACTACCTGGGCGGCGAGATGCCGACGTTTGCCCTGAACTTCTCCAGGCCTGGCGCGCAGGTGGCCGCGCAGTACTACAACTTCGTGCGCCTCGGCTTTGACGGCTATCGCGAGATTCAGCAGGCCTGCCAGGATGTGGCGAAGTACATCGCCGAGCAGATCGCCGCGATGGCGCCGTTCGAACTGCTTTCGGACGGCAGCGACCTGCCGGTCCTTGCCTGCAAGCTGGCAGACCCGGAGGAGTCCGGTTACACCGTCTTCGACGTTTCCGAGCGGCTGCGCCAGCGCGGCTGGCTCGTTCCCGCCTACACCTTCCCCGAGAACATGCAAGACGTCGCGGTGTTGCGCATTGTCGTGCGCAACGGCTTCAGCATGGACCTGGCCGGCCTGCTGGTCGGCGACCTGCGGGCACAGGTAGAGGCGCTGGAGGCGGCGCCGCACACGCCAGTGCCGCTGCTGCCCGAAGGACAGCGCAGCGCGTTTGCCCACTAGGCCCACCGCAACGGACGGAACGGCACCGGCACAGCGGCCGCCGATCCTGGGGAAGACTTGACCGTCGTATGTGACGGGAAGTCTTCCCCAGGATTTGCCCGGCAGGCAGTCAGCCTGGAGGCGGCGCCGCACGGGCCAGTGCCGCCGCTGCCCGAAGGACAGCGCAGCGCGTTTGCCCACTAGACCTGGCGGCCGCTGTCTACGGCCGTGGCCGCAGCGCCCTGCGGCCGGGCAGGATCGCTCAGGCGCCCTTGCGCAGCCGGTCAAGTGCCTCCGCCAGGATCGCCGCACCGTCGGTGTCGTTGCGTCGTTCCTTGACGTAGGCAAGGTGGGTCTTGTAGGGCTCGGCGTGCGGCGGCGAGGGCGGGTTCGCCTCGTCCCGGCCGGCGGGCAGCCCGCATCGCGGGCAGTCCCAGAATTCGGGGATGGCCGCGTCACAGGCGAAGCTCGGCACGGTCTGGTGCCTGTTGCAGCACCAGAACGAGACACGCACCCGGGGCGCCGCCTCACCGCGTTCCGCCTCGCCCATCGGCCCAGCCCCGACCCGGCTGCCGCGAATGGCGTTGCCACTACTCACTGCTCACCCCTTGCTCGCACGTGCCGATCAGGCATCCGCACCAGCCGCCGCGTGGGTCTTACTTGTCCAGGATTGCCAGGGCGACGATGCAGACGAACCAGATGACGCCGTTAATGACCGTGATCCGGTCTAGGTTGCGCTCGACAACCGACGACGAGCCGAGCGACGACGTGATACCGCCGCCGAACAGGTCAGACAGGCCGCCGCCCTTGCCCTTGTGCAGCAGGACAAGCACCACCATGAGCAGGCTGGTGATGATCAGGATCACGGAGAATGCGATCTTCACTTCGGTATCTCAACTCTCCCGATGATCTCGACAGTGGCCGAGATTCTCGTCTGTCCTGCGGGCTGCTCTGTCTCTTCTGTCTCTCAGCGCGCCGCGCTCTGATCACGATACCGGCAGATTCTGACGAATTCACCCGCATCGAGACTGGCACCCCCGACCAGGGCCCCGTCGATGTCCGGCTCGGCCATGATCGCGGGCATGTTGTCGGGCTTCACTGATCCGCCATACAGGATACGCGCACTCAGCCCTGCCACGCCCCCGTGAACGGCCGAAATGCGGGCCCGAATGGCCGCGCATACTTCCTGCGCGTCTCCCGGCGTCGCCACCTGCCCGGTACCGATCGCCCACACCGGCTCGTAGGCGATCACCGTCCCGGCCACCTGGTCTGCGGTCAGGCCCGCCAGGCCGCCGTCGAGCTGGCCGAGGGTGTAGGGCAGGTGCTGGCCGGCTTCGCGCACCTCCAGCGGCTCGCCGACGCACAGCAGCGCAGTGATGCCGTTCCCGAGCGCGGCCGCTACCTTGGCGTTGACCAGCGCGTCGTCCTCGTTGTGGTATTGTCGCCGCTCCGAGTGGCCGGCCAGCACGAGGTCACAGCCAAGCTTGGCCAGCATTCGGCCGGAAACCTCGCCTGTGTAGGCGCCGTCGGGGTGCGCCGAGATGTCCTGCGCTCCGTACATCAGCCGCAGCTTGTCGGCGTCGACCAGGGTCTGCACGCTGCGCAGGGCTGTGAACGGCGGCAGTACGGCGATGTCGGCAGCGTTGAAGTCCTTGTCGGTCAGCGCGAAGGCGAGCTTCTGGGTCAGCGCGATGGCCTCGAAGTGATTGTTGTGCATCTTCCAGTTGCCTGCGATGAGCGGCTTGCGGTCCGCGCCCGAGGTCACGCCGGATCCGCTTCGGCCAGGGCGGACAGGCCCGGGAGCGTCGCGCCCTCCAGGTACTCCAGGCTGGCGCCCCCGCCGGTGGAGATGTGGCTGAACTGGTCATCGTGCAGGCCAAGTCGCCGGATCGCCGCGGCAGAGTCGCCGCCGCCGACGACTGTCAGCCCGTGCACCCGGCTGATCGCCTCCGCGACGGCCAGGGTCCCGGCCGCGAATGCGGGGAACTCGAAGACGCCGACCGGCCCGTTCCAGAACACGGTAGCCGCGTCGGCCAGCTTGGCTGCGTACAGCCGTCTGGTGGCAGGGCCCATGTCGACGCCCTCGCGGTCGGCGGGAAAGTCGGCGACCGGGTAGCAGTCGTACTCGGCGTCGGGCGCGTAAGCGACGGCGCCGACCAGGTCCACCGGCAGCACAAGTTCGACGCCCCGCTCGGCGGCTTCGGCCATCACGTTCGTGACGTCGCCGATCCGATCCGGCTCCAGCAGCGAGTTCCCGACCTCGTAACCCTCGGCCTTCAGGAACGTGTACGACATCCCGCCCCCGATCAGGATCCGGTCCGCCCGGCCCAGCAGGTTGGCGATGACGGCGAGCTTGTCCGACGGCTTGGCCCCGCCGAGCACCACCACGTAAGGCCGCGCGGGATCCTCGGTCAGCCGCCGCAGCACGCTCACCTCGGCCAGCACCAGGTCTCCCGCCGCATGCGGCAGCAAGCCCGGCACGTCGTAGACGCTGGCGTGCTTGCGGTGCAGCGTCCCGAAGCCGTCGCCCACGTACACGTCCGCGAGCGAGGCCAGCCGCCCGGCTAGTTCCGCCCGCACTGCCGCGTCCTTGCTGGTCTCGGCCGGCTCGAACCGCACGTTCTCCAGCATGGCCACGTCGCCGTCCGCCAGACTCGCCACGACAGCCCTTGCCGACTCGCCGGCCACATCGACGGCCAATGGAACCTGACAGCCGATCAGTTCGCCGAGCCGGGCCGCGACCGGAACCAGCGAAGGTCCGCCCACTGCGCGCTCGGCGTAGTCCGCACCGGCAGGCCGTCCGAGGTGAGCGCAGACCAGTACCCTGCCGCCCCGTTCCCGCAGTTTTGTGATTGTCGGGAGGCTGGCCCGGATCCGCAGGTCGTCGGTGATCACCGCTCCGTCGAGTGGCACGTTAAGGTCGGCGCGCAGCAGCACCACCCGGCCGCCCACATCAAGGGCATCGATGCCTTTCAGGCCGGTCATGACCGCGTGTGCAGGCCGGACCCCACGAGCGCGGCAAGGTCGGCGAGCCGGTTCGAGTAGCCCCACTCGTTGTCGTACCACCCGACGACCTTCACCTGGTCATCGAAGGCCATGGTCAGCAGCGAGTCCAGCGTGCACGAGTACGGGGTCCCGACGATGTCGGAGGATACGATCGGGTCCGCTGTGTAGGCCAGGTAGCCCTTGAGCGGCCCCGCAGCCGCCGCCCGGTAGGCCGCGTTGACCTCCTCCGCCGTGGCCGCGCGCTCAAGCTGCACGACTAGGTCGGTGACCGATCCGTCCATGACGGGCACCCGCATGGCAATGCCGTCCAGCTTGCCCTTGAGCTCGGGCAGCACCAGCGCTGTCGCCTTGGCCGCGCCGGTGGTTGTCGGGATGATGTTCTGCGCAGCTGCCCTTGCGCGCCGCAGGTCCTTGTGCGGGAAGTCGAGTATCACCTGGTCGTTGGTATAGGCGTGGATCGTGGTCATCATGCCTTTGCGGATGCCGAAGCTGTCGGCGAGAACCTTGGCCATCGGCGCCACGCAGTTGGTCGTGCACGACGCGTTCGAGATGACGTGGTGCCGGTCCGGATCGTAGCGGTCGTCGTTGACCCCCATCACGATCGTGATGTCCTCGCCCTTGGCCGGCGCCGAGATGATCACCTTACGTGCCCCGCCGGCCAGGTGCTTGCCCGCATCCTGCGCGCTGGTAAACCTGCCCGTCGACTCGATCACGACGTCCACGCCGAGTTCGCCCCACCTGATGGCCGCCGGGTCCCGCTCGGCAAGCATCCTGATCGAGTGCGGGCCGACCCGGATCACATCACCGTCGGCGGTCACGTCCTCCTCAAGGGTGCCGAGCAGCGTGTCGTACTTCAGCA
>JASHSO010000384.1 GCA_030038715.1 Streptosporangiaceae bacterium | reverse complement strand
CGGCGTCGCCTGCGCTCCGGCACCGGGCCCAAGGCTGTCGTAGAGCGACTGAACGATAGACGGCAGACCCGGCGCCTCCTGGGCCAGGTATGGGAACTCGTCTATCACCAGCATCGCGGGCCGGCCCGAGCCGAGCGAGCGCCTAGCGCGGCGTGCCTGCGGCGAGCAGATCGTCGGCGATCGCGTCGTCTGGCAGGTCGAGCAGCCGACAGCCGACCCTGATCTCGAACCTGGCCTGCGTTGGCGAGGACACTCCCGCCAGCCAGCGCCTACTGGCCGCGCCGAAGATCGCCTGCACGACGGGCAGCAGCCGACGCTGATCGGCACTGATCGGCTGTCCGGCACCCGCCACGTGCTCGAGTATCTGCAGGTGCAAATGTTCCACTCGCTCGATCACCTCGCTGTAGCTCCGGCTGGTCTCGCTGATCACCCGGCCCAGGGCAGCGGTCAGCCGCGGCTCCCGCTGTTCGGCCCGGAACTCGCGCAGCAGGTGGCCGGTTACCCGCTCGCGCGCAGTGCCGCCGCGGACGTTCTCCGCAGTGACGCGCGCCAGCGCATCCGAGTACCGGCTGAGCAGGATCGCCAGCAAGACATGGTCCTTGGCCGGAAAGTACCGGTAGAGAGTGGCCACCGAAACCCCGGCCCGCTGGGACAGCTCCTTCATCTGCAGGGCGTCCTCGCCGCCCGCCGCCAGCATCGCCGTAGCCGCGGCCAGGATCCTGTCCCGCCGTCCTTGCTGCGCGGCCGTCGAAGGAACTGCCGGGCCCGGCTGTGGCACCGCTGGGCCCTTCAGATGCCCAGTGAGTCCGCCAGCCGGTCGAGTTGCTCGCCCGGCGTGCCGAACAGCACCTTGTTGGACAGGCCGTTCTTGTAGTACAGGTGCGCGTCGTGCTCCCAGGTGAACCCGATGCCGCCGTGCAGCTGGACGGTGTCCACCACCGCGTCGAAGTAGGCCTCCGCGAGCAGCACCCGCGCGACGGAGGCGGCCACGCTGAAACGGCCCGGTTCCTCGTCCCCGGCCCGGGCGGCATCGCGCACGGCCGCGTAGCCGAGCTCCCAGTTCTTCTGCATGTCGGCGAGCCTGTGCTTGACCGCCTGGAATGCGCCGATCGGCTGTCCGAACGCGACCCGGATCTTGGCGTAGCCGCTGGTCATGTCCAGGCAGGCCCGCATGGCTCCGGCCGACTCGGACGCCAGGGCGAGGTTGGCGAGGTCGGCCGCGGCCGACAAGGCCGCGGCCGCGTCACCGGCTAGGGCGCGGGCGGGGGTCGCGTTCAGCCGGATCCTGGCCAGCGACCGGCTGTGGTCGGCCGCGGCCAGCCGGGTCCGGGTCAGCCCGGGAGCTTCGGCCCGGACCAGGTAAAGCACCGTGCCCGAGCCGCTGTCCGCGGGAACCAGCAGCACGTCGGCCTCGGTCCCGTTCAGCACCGGCGACACCGTTCCCGACAGCGCGGGTTCGCTGCCGTCCCCGACGAGCACCGCCTTGCTGCGGCCTCCGGCTAGGGCGAGCGTCGCCATCAGTTCCCCGGCCGCGATCCCGGGCAGCAGCTCGCGCTTGGCGTCCTCGTCGTCGAGCCGCAGCAGCGTTCCGGCTGCCAGCACCGCGGAGCCGAGCAGCGGCGATGCGACAAGACCCGCGCCGAGTTCTACCAGGGCGACCGACAGCGCCGACAGTCCGGCACCCGCACCGCCGTACTCCTCGGGGATCGCCAGCCCAGCCAGGCCGAGCTGGGCCGTCATCTGCTTCCACACCCCGGCGTCGAACGGCTCGCCGGAACTGATCAGCTGGCGTAGCGAGGTCAGCGGGCTACGCTCGGCCACAAACCGGCGCACCGAGTCGGCGAGCGCCTGCTCTTCGTCGGTCAGGATCAACGTCATCGGGGCTCTCCGCTGCTAGCTGGGACATCGCTGCGCTGCGTACCGACGCGTAGCTGGTTGAAGGGCGTCGACCGGTCAACTCCGGGATCCTTGGCCAGGCCAAGCACTCGCTCGCCAATGATGTTGCGCTGGATCTCGCTGGTACCACCCGCGATCGCGCTGCCCGGCGCCGCGACGATCAACGTCGCGACGGTCTGCAGCTCCTCGGCGTCGGAGCCCGCGAGCTGGTCACCGAGCACGTCAAGGGCCACGTTGGCGGCGAACCGGCCGAGGTCGGAGCCGGCCAGCTTCGCCACCGATCCGCGAGCCCCCGGCAGCCGGCCAGCCATGGCCTCTTCCCGCAGCAGCAAGCCGAAGAGCTGCACGCCGCGGCTGCGGGCGTAGAGCTCGGCCAGGCGCCGCCGCACCGCCTGGTCGTCGGTCCGGCCCAGCCCGGCAGCGAGCGAGCGCAGCGACTCATACCCGAGCGGGCTTGTCCGCGGCGCCGACATCGTGCCGATCGCAATGCGCTCGTGCCGGAGCATCACCACGGCGGCAGCCCAGCCCTTGTTCTCCTCGCCGATCAGCCCGTCGGCCGGGATCCGCACGTTGTCGAAGAACACCTCGTTGAACGGGGAGTGCCCGGTCGCCACCTTGAGCGGCCGGACGGTGACGCCGGGCGCGTGCATGTCGACGATGAACATGCTGATGCCTTCGTGCTTGGGCTTAGCGGGATCGGTTCTCGCCAGCACGGCGCCAAAATCGCTGTACTGCGCCCCCGACGTCCATACCTTCTGCCCGTTCAGCACCCAGCCGTCGCCGTCGCGGACGGCGCTGGTCTGCAGGCTCGCCACGTCCGATCCCGCGCCTGGCTCGGAGAAAAGCTGGCACCAGATCTCCTCGCCACGCAGCATCGCGGGCAGGTAACGCTTCTTCTGCGCCTCCGAGCCGACCTCGAGGATCGTGTTGCCCGGCATGCTCAGGCCAATGAAGAACGCGCCGTTCGGCAGGTCGTAGTCGCGCGCCTCGCGGCTCCAGTCGATCTGCTCGGCATTGGTCAGGCCCTGCCCGCCGTACTCCGTCGGCCAGGTGATCCCGGCGAATCCGGCGTCATACAGCTTCGCCTGAAACGCCTTCTGCTCGGCCAGCGTGGTGGCGGCCCCGCTCTCGCCGTCGTCATCGCCGGCGGCCCGGCGCGGTGCGTTAGCCTCCAGCCAGGCACGTGCCCTGGCACGGAAGTCCTCGGTCATCGAGTCCACTCCTCATCCGCTCGCGGCGCCCAGACGGTGGCCAGCGAGCGATCGGGCCAGAAAACTGAAATCAGTTATACTTTCGTCTCCGGCTCCGAGCGAAACACGGCGCCAGCCGCCATGTCAATCCGTTGCGGCCGGTGCCTTGGGTCGAGGGACTCAGAGCGGACAAGAGCGGACAGCGGTACAGCGGTACAGGGGACTCCAGGCGGATGCAGGTCACCGGCACGCGGCAACGAGCGGCGTGGCAACGAGCCGAGTTCCCGCCGGTCGAGAAGGTTACCGGCGGAGTGTGGTCAGTGCCGGTGCCGATCCCGG
>JASHSO010000383.1 GCA_030038715.1 Streptosporangiaceae bacterium | reverse complement strand
GGTCATTCCGGATGGTCGGCTTACGGTAAGTCGGCGCAAGCTCCACCCAGCACCCACTGGGCTCCGGTTGTCCCGGCCCGTCGCCGCGCCGCCCCGGGCAGTGCTCGTTACTCGAACGAGGGCTTGCGGTCCCTGGTCCGCTTGAGTTCGAAGAAGCCGTCTGCCTCGGTTACCAGCGCCAGCCCGTCCCACAGCCGTCCAGCGGCCTCCCCCTTGGGTGCCGGCGTGATGACAGGGCCGAACAGCGCCCTGCCGCGGACCCTGATCACCGGGGTGCCCACGTCGAGCCCGACGTCGTCAAATGCCTCGTGGTGCGAAGTCCTGATCACCTCGTCGAACTCTGTGCTCCCGGCGGCAGCGGCCACCGATGCGGGCAGGCCCACCTCGGCTAGGGCCTCTGGTATTACCGCGGGGTCCTCACGGCGGCCTTGCACGTGGAACCTGGTGCCGAGCGCGGTATACAGCGGACCAAGAATGTCCGGGCCGCTGCGCTGCGCCGCGGCAGCGCACACCCGGATCGGCGCCCAGGCGCGGCCCATGCGCTCCAGGTACTCCGGACTGAGGTCCTTGCCCTCGTGCTGGGTGAGGTTGAGGTAAGCCAGCGACATGATCCGCCATTCCGTGCGGACCGGCCTGACCTTCTCTACCTCCAGCATCCAGCGGGAAGTGATCCAGGCCCAGGGGCACACAGGATCGAACCAGAATTGCACGTCTTCGCGGGAGTCAGCTTCTGCCGTCACGACCGCGACCAACAGCGGCCTCCGCCGGCGTATTCCCGGCTGCCGGGCGCGGTGGTCATCCGCCGAGCAGCTTGGCCTTCGCAGCGGCAAACTCGTCGTCGGTAAGCGCGCCCTGGTCGTGCAGCGCCGCAAGCTGGCTGAGCTGGTCCATCATTCCCGCCGCGCCGCCAGTCGCCTGCTGCGGCTGCGGCGCCGCCGCCTGCTGGGCCTCCAACTCGCTCAGCCGTTGGTTTTGCGCCATCTCCGCGTCGGCGCGCCTGTTCCTTGCCCGGCCCGCGGCGTAGGCTCCGCCGCCGACAACCGCGGCGCGCAGCAGCGGGCGCCGCCGCACTACCGTAGGCCTGAACATCGTCGCCCTCCCGTCAGGTGGCTTGCTCAGCAGGCTCGTCGACGCCGTCGGGCAGCGACATGCCAAGCGCGACCATGATCTCGGGCGCAGCCGCGACGATCCGGGGCCCGCCGGCCTGCGGCGCGATCGCGGTCAGCACGCCGAGGATCTCCCTAGCCGACGCCCCCGCCTCGAGTGCCGCGCCCACCTGCCACATGTAGGACGCGGGCGGGGCATCGAGCGCCACCAGCGCGGCAATTTTCACGAGGGCAAACGTGCGCCGGTCCAGCCCGCTGCCCGAGATCAGCTCCTCGCGGATCTCAAGACCCTGCTCGATCACGCCGGTGTCCCCGACCGCGAGCGCCGCCAGCACCCTGCCGGTTGGCTCGTCGACGACTGCCCCTGCATTACGTGAAGTCACCCTTGCTCCCTCCCGGCTTTTCCGGCCGCGCCGGTCAGCCGTCCTCCTCGAAGGCGGCGCGCAGCTTGTCCTCCTGCTCTCGCGAGAGGTTCGTGCTGATGAGCTGGGCCTCGGAGCCCTCGAACTCCGCCTTCACGCGGTCGAACACTGCATCGGAGCTGAGCAGGAACAGCGCAGACGTGCCGGGGGTCACCTTCTCCCGCACGCTGTTGATGAAAGAGTCCTTGATACCGACGTCTGCAAGCGAACCGAATAGCGCCCCGGTGGCGGCACCGATCGCCAGGCCGAGGATCGGAACGAAGAAGATCAGGCCGAACAGCAGCCCCCAGAACCCACCGCCGAGCGCCCCGGCCTTCTTGGTGGAGTGCATCTCCCGCGTCTTCGGCTTGCTGCGCCCCGGCTCCCACGACACGACGGCAGCGTCCTGCACCTGGATCAGCGCCTGCCCTTGCAGCTTCTCCAGCGTGAGGAGCGCGTCGTCGGCTCCGTAAGGCGTCGGGAACCTCCAAGCAGTAAGCGTTGCCATCGCGTCTCCCATCGCGGCGCCCGGTCGCGGTTGTGCCCGGACGGTCAGCCGGTCTGCTAGCAGCCTGCGCCGCGCCGACTCCGGGAGTCATCACCCGCCTGGGGTGAACACGCACGTCCAGTCCCGTGGTGCAATCCTTGCGAGAGCAGGCCGGCCGACAGGGATGGTTCACGCATGGTCAAGGCGATCCTCAACGTAGTCTGGCTGGTGCTGTGCGGGATCTGGATGTCGATCGGCTATGTCATCGCCGGGCTAGTCTGCTTCGTATTGATCATCACGATCCCGTTCGGGATCGCTGCGTTCCGGATCGCGGATTACGTGTTGTGGCCGTTCGGCCGGACCACGGAGGTACGACGCGAAAGCGGCGCGGGCTCGCTGATCGGCAACATCCTGTGGATCTTCCTGTTCGGCTGGTGGCTCGCACTCGGCCACCTGGTGACTGGCGTCATGCTCTGCCTCACCATCATCGGGATCCCCCTCGGGCTGGCCAGCTTCAAGATCATTCCGATCACGCTGATGCCGCTCGGCGTCCGGGTCGTGCCCAGCGATCGCCGCTATGCCGGGACGCTGTGAGTCGTCGTTCGTGGCCTCGTTGCTAGCTACCGCGGGAGCGTGCGAGCTCAATCGTGCCAGTGCAGGCGGCCGGCATGCCACGGCCGCCCGCGCGCAGGGACGCACCGCGCTGGTCTGGAGCGCCGGTCACGACCACCTCGCACGGCGCGAACAGCGGCCGGTGCAATCTGTAGCTGAGTGACCGCGCCGGCCGCCCTGGCGCGAACCGGCGCGGCAGTTCGAGCATCGACAGTGTCAGCAGCGGTCCGTGCACGACTAGGCCCGGATAGCCCTCGACGCATGTCGCGAAGTCCCGGTCGTAGTGGATGCGGTGCGCGTTGTAGGTCAGCGCACTGAAGCGGAATAGCAGCACCGGATCTGCCGTCAGCGTGGCCGACCAGGCGGCCGCCGAGTCATCCGCGTCGCCTGCTTCGGCCGCACCAGCCGCGGCCCCTCGGGTCGGCGCCGCGCCCTGCCGGTACACGATGTCCTGCTCCTCAAGCGCTCTGGCCTGCCCGGCCACCGACAGTTCGTGCCGCACGGTGACCAGCAGCAGCCACCCGGTGCGGCCGCGCCGCAGCCGCACAGCTGCCACGTGCGAGCGCCGCGTGAGGAGGTCGCCTATCCTGATCGGGCCGTGAAACTGGGCCCGGCCGCCGCCGAACATTCGACTGCGCCCGGGTACCGGCGGCACGAGCAGCCCGTCCCGCGGGTGACCGTCCGCGCCTAGGTCGGCCTGGGCTGTCCGGTCGGGCGTGTACAGCCAGTGCCAGAGCGGCGGCAGCACATCGCCGGCCACCGCTGCAACCGCTGGCTGGTCGAACAGCCCCGCCATTGCCTGCGCCGGTCCCGCAGTCACCGGCTCGGTGACCTCCGACGACCGCGGGCGCCAGCTCGCCGCGATCGCGGCCAGCTCGGGCGGCGGGTCGTCTGGCGGAGTGACTGTCACCACGTTCCCCGGCGATGCTGCTGCCCGTCGCCCGGCTCGGCCGCCGCGAACTCGGCCCGGATCGCGGCTGTGTGCGCGCCAAGCGCGGGCACCGCACCCATCGGTGCCTCGCGGCCTTCCCAGCACAGCGGTGGCAGCAGGCCGCGCAGGACCCCGGCCGGCGAGCCGAAGGTGCGCCACCGGTCACGCGCCGCAAGCTGGGGATGGGCAGCGAACTCGGCCATCGTCCGCAGCCGGGCGTTGGCGATGCCTGCAGCTTCCAGCCTGCCGATCACCTCCTCCCCGTCCCAGCCGGCGAAGCGCTCGGTCAGGATGGCCGTCAGCTCGCTGTCGTGACGGGACCTGGCCGGGTTGTCGGCGAATCTCGGGTCACGCACGAGTTCGGGTTGCCCGAGCACGCGCTCGCACAACGCAATCCAGTCCCGGTCGCTCTGAACGCACAAGAACACCTTGCTGCCGTCGCCGACCTGGTAAGGCCCGTACGGGGAGATGGACGGGTGCCGCGCGCCGGTACGCCGCAGCGGCGCATCGCCGTAGATGTCCGTGTACAGCGGCTGGCCCAGCCACTCGCCGAGCGCATCCAGCATGGCAACGTCCATTGTCGTGCCCTCGCCTGTCTGCTCGCGCTCGTACAGGGCGGCCAGCACGCCGCTGAATGCATACATGCCAGCCGCGATGTCCGCCATGGAAGCGCCGGCTCGCGCGGGCGCCTCGGGCGCGCCGGTCAGCGAGACCAGCCCGGTTTCGCACTGCACAAGCAGGTCAAAGGCCTTCTTGTCGCGGTATGGACCAGCTTCACCGTAGCCGGAGATTCCGCAGACGATCAAGCGCGGGTAGCGGCGCCGCAACTCCCCGGCGCCGAGTCCGAGCCGCTGCGACGCACCGGGTGCGAGGTTCTGCATGAACACGTCGGCCCCGCCGAGCATGCGGTCGAGCAGGTCGCGGTCGTCTTGGTCCTGCAAATCCAGGACCACGCTCTCCTTGCCGCGGTTACACCAGACGAAATAGGCCGACAGGCCGTTGACCGCTCTGTCGAAGTCGCGCGCGAAATCGCCGCCGGGACGCTCCACCTTGATCACCCGGGCGCCGAGGTCGGCGAGCTGGCGAGTGGCGAACGGCGCGGCGACCGCTTGCTCCAGCGAGACGACTGTCACGCCGTCAAGGGGCAGCACCGATGCAACCTCGCCTTGCCGTCCTGGCAGCGCCATGGCTCGCGAACCGGCCATCGCATGGTTCTCCAGCGTCGCAGCCCAGGGCGGCCAGGACAAGCGGTCGCGCATAGCACGGGCCGGCCGCGGGGATGATCACCGCCGCACCAGGCACGGCGGCGGCGCGCGGTCGGCGCGGAGCTGGCGGCGCGTGCACGACACTGTGAGGCGCGGGGGCCGAGTTTGTCTGACACCGAGGAGATCCGCGCGCAGGCCCTGGAGGTAGCGGCCGGATGGTCAGGGCCGGATGCGCCCGATGCCTGGCAGCTGACGGCCGCCCTGTTCCGGATGATCGCCGAGCATGAGGTCCTGCTGGGACGCCTGGCAGACCTGCCCCCCGATCGCCTGCCGGCTCTGCTGGCGGGCGCGGCAGTCTCGTTCCTGGTCCAGCGCGACCGTGCGGCACCGCTGGCCCGGTACTTCCCCGAGCCTGGTGGTCCTCAGCCGCCATTTGACGCCGGCTTCTATGCGGCGGCCGAGGATCTCGTATCGAGTCGCATCGACGAAATCCTCGCGCTCTGCCATGCCCACCGGTACCAGATGAACGAGGTCGGCAGGTCAACCCAGATCGCCCTGGGCATCACTGCGACCACGGGCGGACGCGGGGATCCCATCGGGCTGGCCGACCTCGGCACCGGAGCCGGCCTTGGGCTGGCATTGGACCGCTACCGCTACCGCATCGGCGGGCAAGCCCACGGACCGCAGGACGCTCAGCTGACCCTAACCTGCGAGCTGCGCGGGGTCGGACGCCCGCCTGCCCTTCGCCTGCCGCCGATCGCCGACCGGGCCGGGATCGATGCCAGCCCCGTCGACCTACAGGACCCCCTGTCCAGAGCGTGGCTCCAGGCGTGTGCGCCCCCGGAAGCTTCGTCGCTGGCCAGGCTCTCTGCCGCGATCGGCGTGGCCAGCCAGACCCAGCCGGCCATCATCGCCGGCGACGCCGTCGGTATGCTGCCCAGCGTCCTTCGCAGCCTCGCGCCGGGGCATTCCGTCGTCGTGGTCGATGCGTACACCGCAGTGTTCCTGACCGCACCCGAGCTCAGCAGGCTGGCCGATGTGCTGGCCAGCGCGGCCGAGAAGCGGCCCGTTACCTGGCTGTCACTGGACCCCCTGGTTCCTCTCGGACGTGCCGGTCGCGACAGCGTGCAGGGCCTGCCGCTGCCCTCATGGCTGATCAGTGACTATCAGCGGCACGGCGTGTTCGCGGTGCTTGGCGCCCGTACCTTCCATGGCACTTCCGATACCGGGCAGCTGCTGGCCCGGGCGCATCCGTCCGGACAGTGGGTCGAATGGCTCGCCAGCCCCGGTGCGGAGCTCAGCGTCCGGCAAGCAACGGCGAGCGAGCCAGCTCCACGGCCGCGAAGGCAATCAGCGCGAGGCTGACCACCTCCGGTATCACGAGCAGGCCGGAGCGGACCTGCTCGTTGAAGACCAAGACGCCCCAGAGCACTGAGATCACCGGATCCATCAGGCTGATGCCCGGCTGAGCCGCTACCAGCCGGCCGGCGTTCAAAGCCGACTGGGTCAGGAACATGCCCACCGCGCCCGATGCGATCATGGCGTAGAGCTGCCAGCTGGTCAGCAGGTTGACGAAGCCACCCGCGAAGGTGTCGGTCATGCCCTTCATCAGCGCTGCGGTGAGCCCAAACGCCGCTCCCGCTGCGACACCCAGGATCGCAGCCTGCTGTGGTCCTGCGAGGTGTCCCCAGCGGGCCTTGGCGGCGGACCTGACCAGAGGCAGCCGCCCGGCCCGGGTCCACGCCACGAGCACCGCGATCAGCCCGACGTTCGCTGCGATCGCCAGGACCCAGATATACCAGCTGGTTCCGCCTGCGCTGCCGGTCGACGGTGACAGCAGGAAGAGCAATACGGCCAGCCCGACGGTCATCGCGGCAACCGGTGTCCACTCCCGGGCCCCGAGCCGCTGCCTGAACAGCCTCGACGCCAGGACGAGGGTCATCGGC
>JASHSO010000382.1 GCA_030038715.1 Streptosporangiaceae bacterium | reverse complement strand
GGATCTGGGTGCGCGCGCTGGACCACCAGTTCGGGCCGGCGCTCGCCATCTTGGCGCCAGGCACTGCCTGCGGGATGCCGTAAGCCCCCGAGTAGGCGTTGCTGGCGTGAACATCCCAGCCGCTCTCCCGCGACCACAGCAGGTTCAGGTAGCGGAACTGCCACCTCCGCCAGCCGAATCTGGCCAGCATGCGCCTGGCGATCTGCTGCGGGGTGAGCCGCACGCCGGGACCGCCGCCGGTCCTGGAGCGCTGGCGCGCGGACGTCGCGAGGGCGACGCCGTAGCCCTGCTGCCGGGCGGAGTCCTTCGCCACGGCTGGGCGGATGAGTGCCGGTATGGCTGATACATAAGCGGCCTGGCTGGCCGCTGTCATGATCGGTGCCGGCTGCGCAGCGACCCCTGCTGACCAGGGAACGCTGGTGCCGGCCAGCGCGGCCATCACCGCGATGGCCGGGCTGAATGCTGCTATGTAGATCTTGGCTGACTTAACTGACAGTGGTGTCCTGAATGCGGACAAGCTGAGCCTTCTGCCGGGGCACGCCGGGCGGCGTGCTCGCGTTCACCCGTCGCCAATGCCTGCCCGGCTGTGGTCCGGACAGCGGCTGCGTGCTGACTCGGCGCAGGGACAAGGCGACCATGGCTGCTCAGAGGCGGCCGTCAGGCACGCGGGGTGCTGTCGAGTAGGAACTTTGCCCTACGTTCTTGCGATGTAAAACCGAAATGACGATCAAAACGTCATGATGCCTTTTATATTTACTATAATGTTATCAACGTTTTACCTACTTGATATGGACAGGCTGCATTTCTCTGTCAAATGGGTGTTCGGCGGAGTCGGCCGCGAGGCTGCCGCGCCTGGTTCCGGCAAACGTCGCGGCCCTCGAGCCTGAGGCCGCAGCCGGTATCGTGTGCCGCGTCGTGTTACTAGCCTCTTCGACAGTGCATATCGGGTAATCCGGGCATTAGTCCTCGCCTACTCTAGCCGTGGCGCGGCCGGGGAATCCCGGGGAAGACCTTCCGTCACATACGACGGTCAAGTCTTCGCCAGGATGCGGTGCGCACGGAGTGAGCCCAGCGGGGCCCGACGGCAAAGGGGAAGTGGATGAGTCGGCCGCTGCTGAACAGCGCGCTTGCGGGCATGGGTACGACGATCTTCGCCGAGATGTCCGCGCTCGCGGCGGAGACGGGCTCGATCAATCTGGGCCAGGGATTTCCCGACACCGACGGGCCAGCCGAGCTGGCGCGAGCAGCGGCCGACGCGGTGCTGGCCGGACGCGGCAACCAGTACCCGCCCGGGCCTGGCGTTCCGGAGCTCCGCCAGGCCATCTCCGCCCACCAGAAGCGGTTCTATGGCCTCGACGTCGACCCCGACACCGAGGTCCTCGTCACTGCTGGCGCGACAGAGGCCATTGCGGCCGCCATGCTGGCGCTGCTCGAGCCGGGCGATGAAGTGATCGCGCTGGAGCCCTACTACGACTCGTATGCCGCGTGCGTGGCGATGGCCGGTGCGAGGCGGGTGCCCATCACGTTGCGTCCCCCCGAGTTCCGGCCTGACCTGGACGAACTTCGCGACGCTGTGACCGGCCGCACCAGGCTGATCCTGCTGAACTCGCCGCACAACCCGACCGGCATGGTGGCGACCCGCGACGAGCTGACGGCGATCGCGAACCTGGCCGTTGAGCGGGACCTGCTGTTGGTGACCGACGAGGTTTACGAGCACATCGTCTTCGACGGCGAGCACATTCCGGTCTGCACTTTGCCGGGCATGCGCGAGCGGACCGTGACCATCAGCTCGGCTGGCAAGACGTTCTCGTTTACCGGATGGAAGGTTGGCTGGGTAACGGGCACAGCCGGGCTGGTCAGCGCCGTCAGGACTGCCAAGCAGTTCCTGACCTACGTCAGCAGCGGCCCGTTCCAGTACGCGATCGCGACCGGGCTGGCCATGCCGGACTCGTTCTACGCGGGCCTGGCGGCCGGCTTGCACCGCAGGCGCGACCTGCTTGCGGCAGGCCTGCGCGACGCTGGCTTCGCGGCCTACTCGCCGCAGGGAACCTACTTCATCACGACCGACATCTGTGGGCTCGGGGAGACGGACGGAATAGCCTTCTGCCGCAGCCTGCCGCATCGGTGTGGAGTCGTGGCCGTCCCGAACGCCGTCTTCTACGACGATCGGGAAGCCGGGCAGACCCAGGTGAGATTTGCCTTCTGCAAGCGGGAGGAGGTACTGGCGGCGGCTGCCGCGAGGCTGCGGCAGCTCGGGAGGTGAGTCACTGAGCGGCAGCGGCCGGCGACGGACCCGGTCCGGAGCGCTCTCTAGGATGGTCGTGCAACCGTCACGACCGTATGGGAGGTCATCGTTGACCGCCGCGCAGAATGGCAGCCTGCATGAGCCGGGCCCGCATGCCGAGGTCTACCGGGCACCCAGGCAAGACAAGCCCTGGGGTCATGAAGTGATCTTCGCGGCGGTCGAGGGCAAGTATGTCGGCAAGATCATCCACGTGACGCAAGGAAACTCCCTGAGTCTGCAGTACCACCTGCAGAAGGAGGAGACCATCAGCGTGCTCTCCGGTGCCGCGATCGTCGAGTACGGGCCGTCCGCCGAATCTCTGACCAGTCAGCATTTCGGGCAGGGCGACACGATTCACTTGCCGGCCGGCGCAGTGCACCGAATCACGGCGATCACCGACCTGGCGTTTGTCGAGGCATCGACCGCGCAGCCAGGCTGGGCCGAAGATGTGGTCCGGCTCGAGGACAGGTACGGGCGCGCGGGTACTAGCGCGCCGTGACGGTCACGGGCGGTCGTCTAGCGCCCGGAAGATCTGCACCCACTGATCGGGGCTGACAAAGGCCACTACTGAGCGCCGCTCGAGGCCAGCGGCCGCACACGCGACGGCAACCCGGTCCGCCGGATAGAACCTGCGCAGCGATGCCTGGACCGACCCGCCGACCCCGGTGAACCCGGTTTGCACGAGGCGCCTGTAGGCCGCCTGCCGAGCTGGGCTGATGATCGGGTCACGCCGCCGCTCCAGTAGCAGAATGCCAGCATCGACGCTCGGCACCGGCCGGAAGTGGGCCCGCGGGATCGTCCCGAGCAGCTCCCAGCGGACCAGTGGCCAGGTGCTGACGGTAAGCAAGCTCCACCGCCCGTACGCGCCAGTCCGCTTCTTCGCGTACTCAAGCTGAGTAATTATCGTCGCGGAGGTCATCCGCCTTGATCGCAGGCACCAGTCGACGATCGGCGCGGTCAGCGAGAACGGCGCGTTGCCGACGACCTGGAAGGCGGTGGAAGGCTGCCGGGCCGCCAGGAAGTCGCCTGCGACAATCCGCACGTTGTCCCTCCCGCGGATGCGTGCCCGCAACCGCGGCACCAGAGACTGGTCGACCTCGTAGGCGATGACCGCACGGCACCTGGCCGACAGGGGCGCGGTCAGGATGCCTTCTCCCGCCCCCACTTCCAGGCACAACGTGTCCGGCTCCAGTTCGACCGAGCGCAGGAATTGCCGAGCAGCGGCCGGATCACGCAGGTAGTTCTGGGACAGTTCGCGACGGCGCCGACCGCTATCCGTCTGCGCGTCGCGCGTCGTCGCCCGCCGACCGCTGGCTTGAGCGTGCCTGGCGTCGTCAGCGTCATGACCCGTATTCAGCCGCCTGGCCACCATTGCCACAGGCTAATCCGAGCTCATTCCTCGGTTGCGCGCCGTAGTCGTTTGAGCCGCGACCTGCGCTGTTTGTCGGCGAGCCGCCTTTCGATCGCGCCCGGGCTCGGCCTGGTCGGCCTGCGCGCCCGCGGCGGCGGGGCCGTAGCCGCGGTGAGCAGCGCGCTGAGCCTGGCCGCCGCCGCTTCGCGGTTGCGCAGCTGCGATCGGTGCTCGCTGGCCGACACCGTGAGGACACCGTCTGCCAGTCGTCCGGACAAGGCGGCGAGCGCGCGATCTTTGAGCACTGGCGGCAACGCCGCGGACTCGGCCAGGTCGAAGGACAGCTCGGCCTGGCTGTCAGTGGTGTTAACCGACTGGCCGCCGGGGCCGGCCGAGCGTGAGAACCGCCAGGACAGCTCGTCTGGCGGAATCGTGATCCCGCGCACCGTGACCTCGAGGCTCACTTCGTCATCCGGTGGCTGCGATCTGGCGACCAGCTGGCGGCTTCGCGGCACTCGCGCCTGGCGACATGCCGCATGCCTACCACAATCCTGAGACGATACGCGGCATGGCCACCATCCGGACTACCTACATCGAGGCAGCAGACTGCGTCGCACGTCAGCTCACCGAGCCCGCCATCGCCATGGCGTGGGACGCGCCGAGCGCGCTGGCGGAAATGACGGTCGGCGCTCTGGCGGGCCACCTTGCGAACCAGATTTTCAGGGTCGAGCAGATGCTGGCCGCTGACCCGGGGCCTGAACCTCCGATTTCGCTTCTTGACCATTACGCGCGTGTGGAGTGGATCGACGCGGCACTGGACGACGAAGCGAACGCGGCGATCCGCCGTTCCAGCCAGGAAATCGCAGCGGACGGGCCCGTCGCACTTGCCTCCCGCGTCGCCGACGCGGTCCGGCTGCTGCACTCAGCACTGCCCGCTGAGCCGACCGGCCGCGTCGTCTTCCTGCCATGGGGGCCCTGGTCGCTGACACTCGACGACATGCTCGTGACTCGCCTGATGGAGATCGCCGTGCACTGCGATGACCTGGCGTGCAGTGTCGGGGTCGCGCTGCCGGAGCTGCCTGCGGATGCTGTCGAGGTCGCCGTGATGCTGTTGGCGCGGCTTGCGGTCCGCCGACACGGTCCAGCCAGCGTGCTGCGCGCGCTAAGCCGACATGAGCGGGCGCCTGCGTCTATAGCGGCGTTCTGATTGCCAGTTCCCGCCTCATGACTTGGCATCTGCGTAGCACTCGACTGTCGCGATCGCCATCGGGAAGCTCGCCTCGGTAGCGCCGAACACCAGTCGCGTGGCTTCCACCGCCGCCTCGGCTACGGCTGTTGCCACGTCACTGGCCTGGTCTGCCTGGCAATGCACGATCACCTCGTCGTGCTGAAAGAACACCATTTCAGGCCCTCCTGGAGCTTCCCGGCCGGCGAAGCTAACCAGCCGCCTGCGCAGTGCGGCCAGCAACACCAGGGCCCAGTCCGCGGCGCTGGCCTGGACTACGAAGTTTCGGGTGAACCTGCCACGGGCGCGCGAGGCGGCGGCCGCGTCACCCTGACCTTGCGCCTCATCCGGGTCGTCGGTCTCGCTGGTAGCTGCGAGCCATGCGGTGGAGGGTCGCGGACAGGTCCGCCCGAGAACGGATCTGACGACCCGGCCCTCTTCCCCTGCCCGTGCCGCGCTCTCCACGAACGCGGACGCTTCCGGGAAGCGTCTCCTGAGCAGCGCGAGTGTCTGCCCGCCCGCACCGCCCGAGCCGCCATACATAGCCGACAGCAAAGCCACCTTCGCCGCGTGCCGGTCGCATCCGACCTCGGCGGCCACCGATGCGTAGATGTCTCCGCCCGCAGCGGCGCGCGCGAAGGCCCGGTCGCCCGCCAGGGCAGCCAGGATCCTGGGCTCAAGCTGGGCGGCGTCTGCTACCACGAACGTCCACCCGGGATCGGCCACGATGGCCCGGCGCAGCAGCTTCGGTATCTGCAGCGCGCCGCCGCCGCGCGACGCCCATCGGCCCGATACCACACCGCCGACGACGTACTCCGAGCGGAACCGTCCGCCGCCTACCCAGGAGTCCAGCCACGACCAGCCATGAGCCGCATACAGCCTGGCCAGCTCCTTGTACTCCAACAGCAGCGGGATGACCGGATGGTCGATCCGGCGCAGCACCGAAGTCCTCGTCGAGGGAACGCGGATGCCCGCTACGGCCAGTGCGCGCAGCAGTTGCGCCGGGGAATCTGGGTTCACCGGGCGCGGCATGCCCAGCTCGGCAGAGATCTGTGCCGCCAGCTCGCACAGCCTTGTCGGTCTCCCTGACTGGCCCGGGGTCGCGGCCGGTCGCGGGCCGAGCAGTTCGGTCAGCAGCTTGTCGTGCACGTCACGGCGCCAGGGCAGGCCGACTGCCGTCATTTCGGCCGCGGCTAGTGCTCCAGCGGATTCCGCGCTAGCAAGCAGGCCGAACTTGGCTGGGTGCTGGTCGCCGCGAATCCTGGTCAGCTGACTGGCGTGCGCTGCGATCAAGTCGGTGAGAGCGGCGCGAGCTTGCCACTCGACCGCCTCCGGCGCCTCGGCAAGGTGGAACGGCAGCTGCTGCGGCCCCGACGCACCGCCGGCCTGGGCGGCGCGGTCCGGGCGGGCGGGCATGTCCGCCTCGGTCTTGTCGCCGTCACGGGCGGCTAGCAGCGCCTCAGTCAGCCCCACGTCGTGGCACCGCGTCACCCGGATGCCGTTCTCCAGCAAAGCCGGGTATAGCTGGGCGGCGGACCGCCAGACCCAGCGGATGGGGGACCGCTGCTCCTGGTCGGCCACGGCAGCCGCCAAGTCGGGAACGGCACGTACCGGCCCTTGCGACGCACCATCGGGGGCCAGCGGGCACAGCAACCCGGACCGTTCTGGTCCCGGCACCAGCGCCACCCGCATGTATCAGATTGTCTGACACCGATCTGACATCGGGTATGCGCGAGTCCGAACACCACGCCTGGACGGACTGTCAGACGGCCGAGTTCGCGCCAGCCCGCGCTGACTCGCTCCCTGGTGCCGCCGCAGACCCATCGCGCGTGCCCACGACGCCGCTTGGCTTCTGCGCACCGTCTCCCGCACCTGCAGGGTCGTCGCCGTCTCCCGCACCGGCGGCCGCACCGCGCCCCCGCACGCCGTCGCCCGCACCCGCAGGGTCGCCGCCGTCTCCCGCACCCGCCACGTGGCTGCCGTCCGCTGCCCCCGCGACATGGCTGCGCTCGCGGGCT
>JASHSO010000381.1 GCA_030038715.1 Streptosporangiaceae bacterium | reverse complement strand
AGATCAGGTCGATGATCCGCGTGGTCATCACCGAGGGATCGGTCTCGAGCCGCAGCCTGTCCTGCGGGTAGAGCGGCACCAGCTTGACGAACTCGGGCCGACTCTTGGACTGCTCGGGGTCCAGGCCGTTGACCTTGTCCAGCCGGACGAGAGCGTTGAACTTCTCGCGCCGCTCCCCCTCGCGTGGCTGCCTGATGGCGCCCTCGATCACGTCGCCCTTACGCAGACCGTACCTGCGGACCTGTGAGAGCGACACATAGACGTCGTTCGCTCCCGGCAGGTAGCCGGTCGTCCGGACGAACCCGTAGTTGTCAAGCACATCGAGGATCCCAGCGATGGGGATCAGCACGTCGTCTTCGGTGATCACTGGCTCGGCGTCGTTGGCTCCGCTGCCGCGCTCGCGCCGCCTGTTACTGGAGTTGCGATTGCGGAACCTGTCACGGCTGCGGCGACTGCCAGAGTTATCGCGATCGTCGTCCCCCCGGCCGCCGCCCTGCTGGTCGCGGCCTTGCTGGTCGCGGTTCTGCTGATCGCGGCTCTGCTGATCGCGGCCCGCCTGGCCGCCGACGTGCTGATCGCGTCCCTGTTGCTCCCGGCTCTGCTGATCGCGGCCCGCCTGGCCGGAGTCGCGGCCCTGCTCCCGGCCGAGATCCTGCCCATCAGCCGCTGCACGTGGCTGCTCGCCGTCTTCGCGACGGCCGCCGTCGTCCCGCCGTCCGCCGGCACTGCGACGGCGACGGTCACCACGCTGACCATCGCCGGAGCGCTGGGCGTCCTCGCGCGCCGCGCCATTCGCGGCGTTCACGCCGCTGGTCGCGCCCACCGAGCTCGCCGCCCGGTTCTCGAACGCCGCGCCGCCGACTCCGGCATCGACCGGCTGCGATCCCTCCCCGATTCCGCCCGCGCTCGCGCTGCCCAGTCCCGGCTGTGTCGATGTCTGAGGTTCCATGGCGTCCTGCTCGAAGATGCGATGAGCGCCGGCTCCCGCAGGCGCGTCCCGCTGGACTGGTTTGTCAGAAGTCTGGATGTGATGGTCCGCTGGCATGCGGTCCGCGGGCGCCGCCGCTTGAACCGGACTGCCGTGCGGGCCGGGGGCGCCTGCCTCCTGTGACCCCCCGCCCTGCCGCCTCTCTTCGATGGCCGCGATGAGCTGGCTCTTGCGCATCCTCGCGACCCCGGTGATGCCCATCGACTGGGCAACTCGCTGCAGCTCGGGCAACAGCATGGCGGATAGCCCGGCGCCCTGCCCTCCGGCGCCGCTGCGGCCAGCCGAGGCCCTGCCGGTGCCGCTGGCCGTGTCAATGGGTTCCGGCCAGGAGCGTACCGCTTCGGCCGGCTCGTGGGAAGTCCCAGCCCCCCGAACTGCGCCGGCGGTCTCGGTACCTGTCCCAGACGGACCAGCGGATTCCCCGTCGTGCGACGAGAACAGGTCCATAGTTTCGCTCACAAGGGATCCTTCCCAGGGTGCGGGTAACGGCCGCATCGACGGTCGTGTGCTGCCCGCTGTCGCGTTCTACCGGCGGCGTACGTCGCCGTGTCGGCCCGGCGCTGCGCCGGAGCCCGTTGTGTTTCCCACCGCCACCTGGCCTCTGGCCAGTCACTTAGTTGCCGTCCTCGCCCGCCACCACCGTGGCGGGCGGGTGTTTCCAATCGCGGCTGTCTGCCGCCTGGACCCCTGGCAAGGGCCGGGCAGACCCCGAACTCCCACGACTGGCCGATGAAAGTGGAGGTCGTGCGCCTCCGGCCGCTCGGAAATCGGCCGGGTGGAACACGAGCGGGCACCTCTCCCCGCGGCGGGGCTTCTGGTGCAGCCTCTAGCTTAACACCATCAGCGCCCACGGCATTCCTCAGGCAATGTCGCTCCGTGGCACAGGGAGCTGACAGCATGGCCGCGACCGGCTGAGATGTGCCCGGCGCGCGCGACACGTCCACAGGTACGCCTGCACTTGCGACTGCGGGGTGTGGGGCAAGCTGACCCGGCGAACCTGAGGAGCGCCTCGGCTGTCGGCGTCCAAGGGGGCTTACAAGCCATGCGGTACCCGCTTGCGTGCCTTTTCAATCCCATTCGCGGCCTCCCCGATCGTGGCACCGCGTGGTGCTGGGGGATATGACCCGCGAAACTACTTCAACAGGACAACTATCTCAAGTCACCCGGATTACAACAAGTGGGCGGCTACATTCGTTCCATCGCGCCGACGCCGGCCAGTGCTAGCCCGGCCGCTACGACCGTGCGCACTGCCTCGGCAAGCAGCAGCCGTGTCGCTACCGCCGACGGCTCGGCAGGCGCGGGACCGCGGAACGGAAGCGCCGGGCTGGCCTGCTCGCAAGCTGACCATGCCGCCGCCACTTCCTCCAGGTAGCGCGGAACCTCGTCGGGACGGTGCCGACGAGCGGCAGCCGCCACCCGTACCGGCAGCCAGGAGAGCACCCCGAGCAGCTCGCGCTCGGACGGGTCGTTGAGCAGATCAGCCAGCCGGTCGTCCGGGTCAGCGTGGTCTAGCTCGAGCTCAGCAGCCCAGCGCACACTGGAGGCCGCGTCGGCGTGCGCGTGCTGCACAACATAAAACGGCTCAGCCGCCCGGCTACGGACCAGAGCCAGCTGCTCCAACTGCGCGACGCCTCCCGGAGCCGTTCTGGCCAGGCGGTAGCGGATGGCATCGGCCCCGAAATAGGCCACAGCCGCCCCAACCGGCGAGCTGGAGCGGGACTGCGGGGCCTTGGGCCGACCTCGTTCCCATTCCAAAGCGATCGTTGTCGCCGCGCCCGCGGCTTGCGCAAGCCTGCCGGTCATCACCTCGGCCTGCTCCTTCCACGCCTGCTGCCAGCCGAGCGCTGCTAGCAGGTCTGGCCACGGCCTGACGCTCGTCGCAGTGCCACGCAGGATGATGCTGTTCGCGCAGGCCGAGCCTGCCGCCACCATCCGGGCCGCCGAGCGGGCCAGTGCCTGAACCGTCACGGTGATCGTCAGATATCCGCCGCCGGACCCTTCAGCCGAAGAGATCCACGGCACCGGGCTTAGCTTTCGCGCAAGGGCAGCTGCCAGGCCAGCCGGGTCTTCCCCCGTGATCCTGGCGAGCTCGAACGCTACGGCAGTGGCGTAGCTGCCCGGATCCCCGCCCGGGACTGGCCGCCAGGTGCCGCGCGGCGTCAGTTCTGCGGCGGCAGCGGGCACGACGCCGCCGGCCGCCAGCACTGCGAGCGACCTGGCCAGCTCAGCGTCGAGGTCGCCAGTGATCACCCGCCCAGGTTACGGGCCTGCTAGACGCGTTCGGGTCACTCGAACGAGCTAGCCGACGCGCCCGCTAGCTCGCGGACGACCCGGATCATCTCGGTCGGGTCGAATGGCTTGGTCAGGTAGGCGTCGACGCCGATCTCCTCGCCCCGGCTCCTGTCATCGTCCTGTGCCCGTGCCGTGATGAGGACGACCTTGATCCCGGCTGTGGCCGGGTTCCTGCGCAGCTGCGTAGCCGTGACCCAGCCGTCTAGGTGGGGCATCATCACGTCCAGGGTGATGACGTCGGGTTTGACGTACTCCACTTTTTCCAGGCAGTCCCGGCCGTCCACGGCGGTCACGACTTCGAAACCCTCCAGGGTGAGGTTGACCGCGATGAGCTGCCTGATCACCTCGTCATCATCGACGACAAGCACGCGGCCAAGTCCCCGGGTCACGGGCGTGAGGTTAGCGGCTCTGGCCTACTGATGAGTGCAGATCCGGTGCGTGTCCTGTGATGCTCAGGCCTGATAGCCTTACTCCGGCCTCGCGGCCGGCGCCTACCGGCTCGCCGGATCCGGCCCCCATAGCTCAGGGGATAGAGCAACGGCCTCCGGAGCCGTGTGCGCAGGTTCGAATCCTGCTGGGGGCGCAGCTAGAGCGATCGTTTTCGAATACTTTATCAGTTAGGCGCTTCTTACGCCACAACGCTGTGACCAGCGGAAACTGGAAGCGTTCCAGATCTTGTGCCCCATGCGTGCCCCCGAAACGCGGGTCCCGGAGCGGGTATCGGCTGGCGAGCGCGATCTAGTGATGACGGCCTGCAGACCGTTGGCGCTGGTGGAGGCCGTTGCTCTTGCTTAGCCATGTGGCAGCGCTGCGCAGCCGCCGCGGCCCGGTCGCAACGGCGGGCCATCACCCGCTGCTGGGGCTGATCGCGGCGACATGGCACGCTGAGCGGCGAGCTCGCGACCGACGTGTTGCTGCACTGAGGGCCTTGTGCACACCCCGAAGGCGGTCGTCACGACTGTTGTTGTTCAGGTCGGCGTGCACGATCAACTGCGCCGCTAGTCCACTGCAATCATTGGCCGACAGAGGAATTGGTGGACACGATGCAGAGTTGGCGTACAATCGGTGTACAAGACTTCCTGCGGAGGTGATCAGGATGCCGGACAAGCGCACCGAGCGCATAGCGTTGCGCGCCACCGAGGCTGACAAGTCGCTGATCTACCGGGCTGCCGAGGCGTGCGACCTCAACGTGAGCGAGTACGCGGTCAGCCGCCTGGTCGCCGATGCGCGCCGGGTTCTGGCTGACCGCAGCGTATTCCGCCTCGACGAGGCCGCCTGGGCCGAGTGGGAGGCCATCAACGACCGTCCCGCCCGCGATCTGCCCGGGCTGCGTGCCTTCATGGCGCGGCCCAGCGCGTTCAGGGACTGACCCTTGTCCTACCGGGCTCCCGAGCGAATCGGGCGCCAGCACCAGGTAGACGATTTCCTGTGCTCGTCCGGGGAGCAGACCATCTGGCTGCGCGAGTACGCGCGCCAGGCCGATGCCGCCGGAACCTCCCGGTTATTCGTAGTCACCGAGGAGAA
>JASHSO010000380.1 GCA_030038715.1 Streptosporangiaceae bacterium | reverse complement strand
GGACGGGACTTACGCCATCCTCGCGGTACCCGGACGGAGCGGCCGGTTCCTGTTGCCGATAGATGACCGGCTGAGGACGGTGGCCAAGGGTCAGTTCTCCCGGCTCGCCCAGTACGAGATCGAAGTGGAGAATCCGTTGCGACCCAAGGAGATCCAGGACCGCATCCGCGCTGGCGAGACCGCAGACCAGATAGCAGAAGAGGCCGGAATACCGCCAGACCGCGTTCGCCGGTTCGAGGGGCCCGTTCTGGCCGAGCGCCAGTACCGGGCGCAGGAGGCGCAGCGGGCGACTATCCGCGGCCACGGCGAGTCCGGACCGGGCCAGCGCCTTGGCGACATCGTCGCCGAGCGGCTCGGCAGCGTGGGCGCGAGAGCCGACGGCGCCGAGTGGGACTCGCGCAAGCGGCCCGACGGCAACTGGCAGGTCCAGCTGCGGTTCAGCGTGGCCAGTCGGCCATGGATCGCCGAGTGGGTTTACGACCCGCGGCGCAGGCACGTCGTCCCGGACGACGACCAGGCGGTGCGGCTGTGCCTCCCCAAGGAGGAGTGGGCCGCCGCGACGCTGGCTGAGCACAGCAGGACAACCGCCACGGTCACGCCGATCGGCCCGCGGCTCGACCCATACCGGGACGCCGAACGCCGCGCGGCGCAGCCCGCGCGCCCCCGGGACGGCGGCCCTGCCAAGGACCTTACCGCGGCCGCCGAGCAGGACGGCGCCCTGGTCAGCGCCTCGGCAGCGGCCGGGTCCGGTGAGGCGGCCGCGGACACGGTCCCCGCCGGCCCGGCGGTCGGACCTGACCAGCCAGCGGCAAAGGCCAGGAAGGCCGCGGCCGCACGGTCCCGGCGGTCATCGGTGCCGTCCTGGGACGAGATCATGTTCGGCACTTCACGCCAGCCGGATTAGCACTGGCCGTCACGAGTCTGGCTGCGCCTGCCGTCGCCGGCGTACCGGGGTTACCGTCGGGCTCGACTAGGATTCAACGCGCCCAGGCTGATCAGACCCTGGGCGACTGGCAGCACGCCGTGGCCGGACAGGTGCGGCCAGTGACACGCAGCAGAGGGCGGGGTGAAGCAGCGTGCGCCGCCGTGTTCTTGGTGCCCGCCGCCCGACGAGGACGGCGCTGCTGGCATCGCTGAGCACCTGCCTGCTGCTGAGCGGGTGCGGACTGCTCGGCGGGACGCAACCGCTCAACGACGATGCGCCGCTGAAGATGACGGTAACCATCCCGGTGCTGACGCAGGGCATCCTCCCGGCCAGGTTCACCTGCCACGGAGCCGGCCAGAGCCCGCCTATCTTCTGGTCGGGGGCTCCGCATGGCACCAAGTCGCTTGCGCTGGTGGTCGACGACTCGGCCGCGCCAATCGAGCCCGCCGTGTACTGGATCGTGTTCGACATCGGCCCTGGCACCACCGACTTGCAGGTCGGCACGCTCCCGCCGCGCGCCAGGGTGGCCCAAAACAGTGCGCATAAGGCGGCGTACGACCCGCCATGCCCGCGCGGCGCGGCGCACAAGTACCGGTTCACTGTTTACGCGCTGAACACCCTTTTCGGGCGCTCCCTGCCAAACGGCGTACCGCTGCTACAGGCCTGGACCGCGATTTCCGAGCATGTCCTCGCCCGTGGCATGGCAACAGCAAAAGCCTGCCCGGGCGCCGGACCGAAACAGCACTCTCCCGCGGCCTGCTGACGCAGCCACGTACGCTTCGCGGCGCGCACATCAGAGCAAAACACACGGCTAAACTTCCCGAATTGCGTGACAAGGCGCATTGCGTCCGAGAGAATCACTGCTCAGCAGGTACAGCCTTAGGAACGAAGACAAGGTGCTTGCCCGCGCGGGGGAGGCTTGCGTGATGGCCGCGTCGGTCTGGCTAGCGCCGCCCCTAGGTCATGTCGTGGGATGGTGCGATGATCACTAAGATCTTGATCTTCCTCGTGGCCGTCGTTGTGCTTATCGTGATCATCGCTCTGCTCGCCTTGCGCTACCTGAGAGCCGAGGACAACGACACCTTCGACGACCTGCCGGACGAGCCGCGCCCACAAGGCCGCGGCCCGGCCAGCCAGCCAGCCCGCGACAAGGAGCCGGTCTCAGCAGGCCGTGCTCGCCCGCCGCGACCCGCCAACGCAAGCGAGCATGACTGGCCACCTGAGCGAGCGTCCCGCCAGGCGCCAGAGCGAGCCTCTCGCCCGGTGGCCGACCGCGGCCAGCAAGCCCCGCGCGACTCCGAGGGACAGCTGCGGCGTGGCGGCCCGGGCCCAGATCGGCGCGTCGCTCGCAGCATGCCCCAGCGCCCGGCGGCGGCTGCCGCGCGCGAGGCAAGCGGAGCGGCGGCCGCCCAGGACTCTCGGTGGGATTCCCTGTCTGATGTCGATTACTGGGCAGAACTGGCGGCAGACAAGCCGATGAATGGCGCGCCGGCGGCCGCGGCGAGCGGTGGTGCATCCGGCCGACGGGACGCCGGCCAGCTCGCCGATGCCCGGTCTCTCCCCGACAGCAGGCCCCAGCCCGACTCCCGCAGGCAACACTCCCCCGGCCGGTACCGCACGAGTGCCGACGACCCGGCGACACAGAGCACCGCCGCACTTGCCCGGCTGGCCGGCCAGCAGGCCACGTCCCGTTCCGCCGGACCGCCGAGCGCGCCGTCAGCACCCCCGGCCGGGCGCCCGTCCCGCGACGGTGGCCACAGCAGGCCGTCGGCGCCGGCCGACGACGATCCGCTGACCAGTCCCTCGTTCCCGGCGATCAACACCGCCGACAGCCGGTCCTACCGCACCAGGCGATCGGCTGCAGGCCGTCCGGCTAGCAGATCTGACCGATACGAGAGCCAGCCCGCCGCGGTGATGCCCGCAGCCTCGGCCGGCAATCCGTACGGCAGCTACGTGAGTGTGCCGCCCGTTCCCGCCTATCAGGCTCCCGCTGCCCAGCAGTCCGGCTACAGCGGCTACTCCGGCAACGGCCACTCGGCAGGCAACGGCCACTCGGCTGGCGGCGCCGACACGTGGTCCGGGGCGCCGGTCCCGTTCGGCCAGGGCCTGCCGAGCCCGCAATACCCGAGCGGCAACGGCGACAGCTCGGGCTCCGGCCCGGGTTCGAGCTACCCGGGGGCGGCCAGCCCTGGACTGCACTACCAGGACGCCGCCTACCCGGAAGCCGCCCACCAGGATGGCGCGTACCGAAACGCGGGCCATGACGCGGCCGCCTACCAGGCCGGGCTCCCGGCCGGCTACCCGCAGCCGGACTACCTCAACGGCCAGCATGACCAGCGCAGCTACCGCGCGCAGGACATGGCCTACGGCATCGACGGCTACCAGGGATATCCGGGTTACGGCTCCACCGAGAGCTGAGCCGGCATTCCCGCATGTCGGGGCCGGGCTTGACAGCGCCCCATAGTTGGCGCCCACAATGTCCCGACCCCCCGAGGCAGGTGACATGCAGGACGGCGCTCGTGACCACGCGCGCAGTTACCATTTGCACAGGCTGGCAACGGCTCTCGACACCGAGGGATTCCACGCAACGGTCAAGACGTCGTACCCAGCGTCGCTGCACGTGTTCCTGCCCGGCGCGCTGATGCTGGCCGAGAGCATCGACTGCGTGCCGGGTACCGATGACGCTGGCCGCCTGCACTGGTATTACCGCTGGTCCTGGGGTGAAGTGCTGCACGACGCCAGTGACCCGCCGGGTGCCGCGGCCAAGATCGCCGAGGTGCTGTCGGCGCGCTGAGCGCGCTGCCGCCTGCGACCGCCGGGACGCGCGAAAGCCGCCAGCGGGTAACCTCGGCCGGGACGGAGTATCGGCGGCCATTCCGGCCGGACGGAGGCGTTCCCGGTGGATCTGACCCAGGCGAGCAGGCTCAGGAACGTCCGGTATGACATTCGCGGACCGGTGCTGCGCAGGGCCAGGCAACTAGAGGCCGAAGGACATCGCGTCATCAAGCTCAACCTCGGTAATCCGGCACCGTTCGGACTGGAGGCACCAGAAGATGTCGTGCGCGAGGTGCTGCTGAACCTGGGCGAGGCGCAGGGCTACAGCGACGCGCGCGGAATCCACCCGGCCCGGCTCGCGGTCGCGCAGGCCTTCGAGCGCCGCGGCGTCGCCGACGTCGGGCCGGATGACGTGTTCCTCGGTAACGGGGTGTCAGAGCTCATCGTCATGTCCTTGCAGGCGCTGCTCGACACCGGCGACGAGGTCCTGATCCCGAGTCCGGACTACCCGCTGTGGACCGGCGCCGTCACCTTGTGTGGCGGGCGGCCCGTGCACTACCGGTGCGATGAGCAGGACGGCTGGGCTCCGGACCTAGACGACGTGGCAAGCAGCATCACCCCGAACACCAGGGCCATGGTCATCATCAACCCCAACAACCCGACCGGTGCTGTCTACTCTCGTGCGACGCTGCTCGGCCTGCTCGAGATCGCCAGGCGGCACGACCTGCTGGTGCTGACCGACGAGATTTACGACCAGATCCTCTACGAGGGCGCCGTGCACGAGTCCGCGGCCGCGCTGGCACCGGACCTGCTCGTGCTCACCCTGGGCGGACTGTCGAAGACTTATCGGCTCGCAGGCTACCGTTCGGGCTGGCTCGTCGTCTCGGGACCACGTCAGCACGCTGCCGACTACCTCGACGGGCTCGAACTGCTGGCGAACATGCGACTGTGCCCGAATGTGCCAGCCCAGCACGCCATCCAGGCGGCTCTTGGCGGCCTGGTAGACATCACTCACCTGCTCGAGCCCGGCGGCAGGCTCCGCGACCAGCGCGACCACGCCTGGCAGCAGTTGACGGCGATTCCCGGCGTCAGCTGCGTCCAGCCGGCGGGCGCCCTCTACCTGTTCCCACGCTTCGACCCCGCCGTCTACAAGATCACCGATGACGAGCAGATGGTCATCGACCTGCTGGAACGCGAGCACGTCCTGCTGTCGCACGGCACGGGCTTCAACCTGCCGACCACCGACCACCTGCGAATGGTGTTCCTCGCATCGGTTCCCGTGCTGGACGACGCGATCGGCAGGCTGGCAAGCTTCCTGGCCGATTACCACCAGTAGACAGGGAACGAGCTAGGTCCGCCCGCTCGGTCCTGCGGCGGGCCGCAGTGTCCCAGCGGCGGCATCACCCCGGCGAGTGGCGGGCAGCCCGGAAGTGGCGGTCTAGCTCGTTAGCGTAACTGCGGCCGAGTTCTTGCCCGTGTTCACCGACCCAGTCCGTGAACACGATCCGCCCGGTGGACGGAGCGTCGGAGTCCGCCAGCCCCGCCGCCATAGCGCTGTACTCGCCGGCGGTCAGCAGCGTGTCCCGGAGCGCGACCGACAAGATCCTTGCCAGCACCGGGATCAGCGCCGCGGGAACTGGGAGTATCACCGCGCGGCTGCCGACTGCCTGCCGGATGGCAGCCACCATCTCGCGAAACGTCAGGGACTGCGGGCCGACGGCGTCCGCCACCAGCGTGTCGGACCGTGCGCCCAGGTCCGCGCAGAGCCTGGCCAGGTCGTCCACGTGGATCGCCCGAACTCGGTAGTCACCTCGGCCACCCACGGCGAACACCGGCAGCCGCCGCAGCAGCCAGGCGATGTTGTTGACCAGGACGCCATCGCCGCCGAAGAGGATCGCCGGCCGGACTACGGCATAGGGAACCGCGCTCGCAGCCAGCGCCTGCTCGACCTCGGCCTTGCCGCGGAAGTACGAGTCCGGCGAGCTCAGGTTGGGATGGGTGATCGAGACGTGCACGATGCGGGCGACGCCGGCTCTCGCTGCCGCCCCGAACAGTACCTTGCTGTTGGCCACGGCCTGCACGTGGTCGACCCGCCCGTGGGCGAACCGCACCCAGTAGGTGTTGTACAGCGTGTGCGCGCCTGCCATGGACCGGGCCAGGCTGTCGCCATCGCTGAAGTCGAGCGGACGGACCTCCACCTCGGTGCCTGCCGGAGCGCGTTGCGGATGGCCGGTCAGCGTGCGCACCCGGTGCCCGCGCCGCTGCAGCTCAGCGGCGATGGCGGCGCCAGAGTAGCTGAACGCGCCGGTGACAACATCGAGCTGAGTCATCCGCCGTCCCCCGGCATCGTCGCCGTCTGCCCCAGGCTCCGGCCGACCCCGGCGGCCAAGGCAATGTGCATATCCGCATGCTAGAGCCGCCGCTGCCACATTGCTCGTCCCACGCAGGCCAGAGCCAGGTCGGGCTCTGTCGTCGAGCTACCACCTACCGGCCCTCGCTACGCTGGTTTACCGTGCCAGATGCCCTCTTCGCCGAGCCGCGGCTCGCCAGGATCTATGACCTGTGGGAAGGGGAGCGCGTCGACCTGCCCTACTACCTGGCGATCACGGCTGAGCTCGGTGCGCGCAGCGTTCTGGATGTCGGCTGCGGGACGGGTAACTGGGCGTGCATGCTAGCCGAGCATGGCCTTGAGGTCGTCGGGCTGGACCCGGCCGCGGCGTCGCTGGACGTCGCCCGGGCCAAGCCCGGCGCGCAGCGGGTGCGATGGATCCATGGCGACGTAACGAGCCTCCCCCCGCTCGCGGTAGACCTGGCGACGATGACCGGCAACGTTAGCAATGTGTTCCTCACCCCACAGGACTGGCTGGCGACGCTGGCCAGCGTCTATGCGGCCCTCCGCCCCGGCGGCTACCTGGTGTTCGAGTCCGTGGACCCGACCGACCGACCGTGGCTGCGCTGGAACCGCGAGAGCACCTATGTCCGGCGCGAAGCTGCCGATACGGGCGTGTTCGAGAGCTGGCTTGAGGTGACCCAAGTGAAGGGTGACCTGGTGAGCACACTGCGGACGTACGTTTTCGCGGCCGACGGGGCAAGGTTGACCTCGGCGGGCACCCGGCGTTACCCGCCGCGTGCGGTGATCGAGGAGTCGCTCTCCTCAGCGGGCTTTGAGCTGGCGGACGTCCGCGGCGCCCCGGACCGTCCCGGCCTCGAACTGGTCTTTATCGCCCGCAAGCCCGCCGCGAACTCGTAGCGGACTGCCTGCACACTGGTGCCACGAAGAGGCGCCAGCGCGCGAAATCTGCCCGGACGGGCCCGACGGCACAGACCGTCGCCATCCACCCCAGGTCACAGTTGCAGGCGGCGGGCGAGTCGGCCTGTAGGCCGGGTCTAGTTCCTGGCCCTCGGCGACCTCGGTCGATGCCCGAGCGATGCGCGTTGACCTGCCAAGATGTTCTCGGCATCTCTCGGCATCTCACAGGACCTGCCGACCTTATGTGCGCCCGATGTGCGCCGACGGCGGGCATGCTCCGGGCGCCCTCATAGCTTCGGCTCGACGCCACCTGAACACTGGACTTGTCAGCGCTTGCGTGACGAATACGCACGTCGAGGATGCTGACATCCGGGCTGCCGCTTTGGTCATGGACGCAGGTT
>JASHSO010000002.1 GCA_030038715.1 Streptosporangiaceae bacterium | reverse complement strand
CAGGGTGGAGCTGACCCGGTCGAGTTCCGAGACGGTCTGGTCGCGCCCGACAACCGCCATGCAGTGGGAAGGGCATGGCCAGTGATCTTCGCGGAGGTCGAGCGCCGGCTCAGGGCGGACCAGGCTTGGCCCTGGTCCTAGCCGGGCAGAGTACCCGATCTGGCGCTGCACGGAGGGTAGGGCGCGCTGACCTGGTTCCAGTCCCAGGTTCTCTTCGGCCAAGCCGGACTGCGCTCTGCTACGAATAGCTGGCGGGGCGAACCGAGGGCGAGGGTTGCCGAATGGTCGGGCTCGTGCTGGTCGGTGTGGTTGCGGGCTTTCTGGCTGGCATTTCTCCATGCATCCTGCCGGTACTTCCGGTCGTTCTTGTCGCCGGGGCCACCGGGTCGGCCGCTGCCGCGCACGGGGACACGAACGGGCGCACGCCAAGCGCGGGGATTGCCCGCTCGGTGGCCGTGGTCATCGGCCTGGCGTTGAGCTTCAGCGTGCTGGTCCTGGCTGGCTCGGAACTCATCTCACTGCTGCACCTGCCGCAGGACTCCCTCCGAGACGCCGGGATCGCGCTGCTGATCATCGTCGGCCTCGGCTACCTGATCCCGCCCGTCGGAGCCGTGCTCGAGCGCCCGTTCGCCAGGGTCAGAGCCAGGCAGCCGAGCGGCCGTGGCGGCGGCTTCGTCCTCGGCCTGGCGCTTGGCCTGCTGTACGTCCCGTGCGCTGGGCCCGTGCTGGCTGCCATCACGGTGGCGGGCGCGACGCACCGGGTGGGGCTGACGGCTGTCTTCGTCACCGCCGCGTTCGCTGTCGGGACCATCGTGCCGCTGCTGGCTGTTGCGCTGGCCGGCGGGCAGCTGCCCCGGAGGGTCAGCGCGCTGCGCCGGCACGCCCCGCACGTCCGGCTCGCGGGCGGCGCGGTGCTGATCGTGATGGCCGTGGCGATCGCGCTCAATGCCTTCCAGGGCCTGGAACGGGACGTGCCGAGCTACGCCACGGCCCTGCAGGGCTCGGCCGGAGTACGCAGTCAGCTCAACGCCCTGACCGGGGTCCGTGCCACGTCACTGACCAAGTGCAACCCGAACGCCACTGCCCTGGTGGAGTGCGGGCCGGCGCCTGAGTTCAAGGGCATCACCGCGTGGCTGAATACGCCCGGCGGCAAACCGCTGACGATGGAGCAGCTGCGCGGCAAGGTCGTGCTGATCGACTTCTGGACCTACTCCTGTATCAACTGCCAGCGGTCGCTGCCGCATGTCGAAGCCTGGTACCGGCAGTACGCCAAGGACGGGCTCGTCGTGGTCGGCGTTCATACTCCGGAGTTCGCGTTCGAGCACGTCGTGTCCAACGTCCGCACCGAGGCGGCAGCCCTCGGCGTGCGCTACCCGGTGGCGATCGATGACCACTACGACACCTGGAATGCATACGACAACGAGTACTGGCCGGCCGAGTACCTCATCGACGCCCAGGGCAACGTGCGTCATGTGCATTTCGGGGAGGGTGACTACGCCACTACGGAGCACCTGATCCGGGAGCTGCTCGTCGATGCCCACCCTGGGCTCGTGCTGCCGCCCCCGACTAACGTGCCCAACCTGACGCCGACCGGTGAGATGAACCCGGAGACCTATGTCGGGTACGAGCGCCTGCAGTACCTGCTGCCGAGTTCCGTCGTCGCCGAGAACACGCCCGCGATCTATCACTTTCCAAAGACACTGCAGCTGGGTGGCTTGGGCCTGGCCGGGACGTGGACCGAGCATGCCCAAGAGGCCACCGCAGGCCGCGACGCCGAGATGGAGCTCGGTTTCCTTGCCAAGGATATCTACCTCGTGCTAGGCGGCCAGGGGACGATCGGCGTCAGCATTGATGGCCGCCCGACGGCAACGATCAAGGTCGGCGGGGTACCAGGCCTGTACACGCTGTACCAGGCCAGTACGACAAGCACCGGCACCCTCGTCCTGCACGTCTCGCCTGGCGTGCAGGCATACGACTTCACCTTTGGCTAGCCCGACACCAGTCGCAACGCCGCGTCCGTCGCTGCGAGCCGAGGGAACAGGAGCCGGCTGGGCGCCCTAGGATCGGCAGCATGCTGCGCTGGCTGACCGCAGGAGAGTCGCACGGCCGCGCTCTGGTGGCCATCTGCGAGGGAGTACCCGCCGGAGTCGAGGTGACGACCGGCGACATCGCGCTTGCCCTCGCCCGTCGCCGGGCGGGCTACGGCCGTGGGGCGCGGATGAGTTTCGAGCAGGACGAGGTGGAACTGACCGGCGGCGTCCGGCACGGGCGCACCCTCGGCGGCCCGGTAGCGATCAGGATCGGGAACACCGAGTGGCCCAGATGGGAGACCGTGATGGCGCCCGATCCAGTCCAGGCTGACGTACTCGAAGGCCAGGCCAGGAACGCGCCCCTGACTCGGCCGCGGCCCGGCCATGCGGATCTCGCCGGTATGCAGAAATACGGGCACGAAGAGGCCAGGCCGGTGCTGGAGCGGGCCAGCGCGCGGGAAACCGCCGCCAGAGTCGCGCTCGGCGAGATCGCCCGCCGGCTGCTCCGCCAGGTGCTCGGCGCGGAAATCGTCAGCCACGTCGTGGCGCTTGGCACGGTGGCAGTGCCGGCCGGAACACAGCCCGAGCCACCGGACGCCGCAAGGATCGACGCCAGCCCGGTGCGGTGCCTGGATGCGGAGGCGAGCGCGGCCATGCAGGCCGAGATAGACGCCGCGCACAAGGACGGCGACACACTCGGCGGCGTCGTCGAAGTCATCGGCTACGGCCTCCCGCCGGGCCTGGGCAGCTACGTGCACTACGACCGCCGTCTCGACGGCAGGCTCGCCGGCGCGCTGATGAGCATCCACGCGATCAAGGGCGTGGAGGTCGGCGACGGCTTCACAACAGCGGCACGCCGCGGCTCGCGGGCGCACGACGAGATCGAGGGCTCGCCCGCCGGGATCAGGCGGACCACGAACCGAGCAGGCGGGATAGAGGGTGGGATGAGCACCGGCGAGCCAATCAGGCTGCGCGCCGCGATGAAGCCGATCTCCACGGTCCCCCGAGCACTCGCCACCGTGGACGTGCGGACCGGCGAGGCTGCCCGGGCGATCAATCAGCGCAGCGACGTGACCGCCGTGCCGGCCGCGGGCGTGGTCGCCGAGGCCATGATCGCGCTCGTGCTCGCGGACGCCGTGCTGGAGAAGTTCGGCGGGGACAGCGTCGCCGAGACCGCGCGCAACGCCGAGGCCTACCTGAAGGCGCTGGTGATCGGGTGACCGCGCATGCGGGGCACGCACTGGGCGACGCGGCCCCGTTCCCGCTCATAGTCCTCATCGGAGCGCCGGGCACCGGCAAGACGACAGTCGGCACGGCGCTCGCCGCCAGGCTTGGCGTCGCATTCCTCGATACCGACGACGCAGTCGAAGCT
>JASHSO010000379.1 GCA_030038715.1 Streptosporangiaceae bacterium | reverse complement strand
CAATAAACACGCGGTGCCTTACCACCAGAACTGCCATGAATACCAAGCGCTCAGCGAAAAGCAGATTAGTTGACGACAATGTGCCGGCGCGTGCGACGCGCCGGACGGCGCCTGGCGATTTGCGGCGCTCAGCGCGACAAAGTCCAGCGGTCAGACGCCGGGTCATGGCGAAGCTCGTACCTCGTGGGCGGCACGCTGCGCTGCGCGGTGGCCTCCACTAGCCAGACCTCCGCACGGCCAGCCGCTGTTTCGTCACCCGCCGCGCTGCGCCGCTCCAGCACGAGCAGGACCGTGTGCATCCGGCCCCGCCAGATGAACCTGGCCGGCCGGCCGTCTCGCAGCCAGACCTCTGCTGGCTCGGCGCCGATGCCGCGCATGCTTCCTCCCAGGCCGGGAATGGCCGGAATACCGGCTCGCTGCCCGGGGAAGGAAGGCAGTACTCACTGAATCGAACATACATTCGGCACAAGATCGATACAAGGCACACTGGTAGCCCAGATTGGCGGTATCTCCCGTCGGGCCAGGCAGTCGATCCAATCAGGCCGACGGTGCCCAACCTGGCATCGGGAAGTCAGCGAGCAGGTCGGCGACGTTCGCGGCGACCCGCTCGATCACTTCCTCGTCGTCCTTGGTCGCCGCGATAATCGCCTCGTCGATCCAGCCCGCGATCTGCTCCATGTGCTGCTCGTTTAGGCCCCTGGTCGTGATGGCGGGTGTGCCGATCCTGATGCCCGAGGGGTCGAATGGCTTGCGCGGGTCGAAGGGAATGGTGTTGTAGTTCACTTCGAGGCCGGCCCTGTCGAGCGCCTTGGCCGCCGACTTTCCGCCGATGCCCTGCGGGGTCAGGTCGAGCAGGATCAGGTGGTTGTCGGTGCCGCCCGATATCAGCGTGTAGCCGCGGGTCGTCAGCGCGTCAGCCAGCGCGCGGGCGTTGGCCACAACCTGGTGCGCGTACGCCCGGAACGACGGCTGAGCTGCTTCGTGCAGCGCTACCGCTATCGCTGCCGTCGTGTGGTTGTGCGGGCCGCCTTGCAGGCCGGGGAAGACTGCCTTGTCGACGGCCGAGGCGTGCTCGGCTGTCGTCATGATCATCGCACCGCGCGGCCCCCGCAGCGTCTTGTGCGTCGTCGTGGTGATCACGTCGGCGTAACCCACCGGGGAGGGATGCGCGCCACCGACCACCAGGCCTGCGATGTGCGCGATGTCCGCGACCAGTACCGCGCCGACCTCTCGTGCTATCTCGGCGAAGGCCGGGAAGTCGATCGTCCGCGGGATCGCCGTGCCGCCACAGAAGATCACCCTAGGGTGCTCGCGCCGCGCCAGGTCACGCACCTCGTCCAGGTCCAGCCTGCCGGTATCGGCGCGGACGCCGTACTGCACGGACCTGAACCACTTGCCGGTAGCCGACACCGGCCAGCCATGGGACAGGTGCCCGCCCATCGGCAGCGCCATCCCCATCATCGTCTCGCCCGGCTGCAGGAAGGCCAGGTACACCGCAAGGTTGGCGGGCGTGCCCGAGTACGGCTGCACGTTTGCGTGGTCCACACCGAACAGTCGCTCGGCGCGCTCGATCGCGAGACGCTCGACCTGGTCGATGAACTGCTGACCCTCGTAGTAGCGGCGCCCCGGGTAGCCCTCGGAGTACTTGTTGGTGAGTACCGAGCCGCTAGCCTCGAGAACCGCCACGGAGACGTAGTTCTCGGACGGAATCAGCCGGACCTTGTCACGCTGCCGCCGAGCCTCGGCCTGTATCAGCTCCGCGATCTCCGGATCGGTGCCCGCGACATGCGGGATGGGCGGCTGATGCATCGCTAGCTCCTTCATGGCGGGTCTACCGGAGGGCGTCGGCCCTGACTTTCATCATGCCGAACCGGCCGGGGCGCGAACACCTCGGCTTGCCGAGCATGCAAGTCCCTCAGCTACGACCGATCAGCCTGCGAGGTGCCCAACGGGCCAGCCGGAGACCGGGCCGTGGTGCAGAACCATCCGTATCCCGCTGCAGCACAAGCTGGAGGCGGGCACCGGCCGCGCCTTCGCCTCGCGCCTTCGCACCCCCGCGCCGGGTTAGCCGGCCACTGCCTCCAGCAGCTTGCGCCGTTGCTGCTCACCCAGGCCGCCGACCCGGCGGCTGTCGTCGATGCCGGCCTCTTCCATCACCGTGGCGGCCTTGGCCGGCCCGTAGCCCGGCAGGGCCCTGATGACCTGGACGACCTTGGTCTTCTTAGTGACGTCGTCCTTCTTGGCGAGCACCTGAGCAATACTCACATTCCCGGCCTTCACCGAGGCCAGCAGTTCGCTGCGCTGCTTGCGGGCAGCTTGCGCCTTGGCCAGCGCCTCGGCGCGCTGCTCCGGGGTAAGAGTCGGCAGAGCCATGTCACTCCTTCGGTTGACTCGGTCAACTGTCCCACATACCCGCTGTGACGTGCGGTAAGGCAGCCGTGTCGACAGAGCCAGGCAGCACTGCCGTCCTAGTTCGCATGCATTTCGGAGTTTCGCCTTCCTCCGTGGTCGCTGCCTTGCCTGCGTACCAGCCGGCTTGAGCCAGCCAGTAACCTGCCTACGCAGCCGGTCGGCCGGGCGTCGGGCGCCGAAGCCGGTCAGCAGGGTCGCTTTACCCCATCACGGAGTTGTCATTGCGCATCGGGCAGATCGCGATCGACATCGACCCCTTGCGCGTGAGCCCGGACTACCGGCGGCTGTTCGCCGGCAAGTTCGTCTCGATGGCGGGGAACGCGGTCGCGACGACCGCGGCCAACTGGCAGGTGTACCGCCTGACGCACGACTCGCTCGCCGTGGGCCTGGTCACCCTGGCCTCGAGTGCGGGCATGCTGATCGGCCTGCTGAACGGTGGCATGCTCGCCGACCGGCACGACCGGCGCGCACTGCTGGCCGTCATGCCGATACCACAGGCCCTGCTCTCCACGTTGCTCGTGCTCAACAGCCTGCTCAGCCGCCCTGCGCTCTGGCCCCTTTACGCGGTCCCGTTCGGACTGGGCCTGATGTCCGGGCTCAGTTCCCCGGCCTCCACCTCGGCCACTCCGGCACTGGTCGGCGCCGCCAGGATGCCAGCGGCAGCCGCGCTTAACGCGACAGCTAACCAACTCGGCAACCTCGGTGGTCCGGCACTTGCCGGGCTGCTGATCGCCGGACCCGGCCTAGCGAGCTGCTATGCAATCGACGCCGTGTGCTTCGCGGTCTTCGCCGTCGCGATGACGACCGTGCGCCCGCTGCCGCCGACAACGAGAGCACAACGGCCCGGATTGCGCTCGCTGGCGGAGGGATTCCGGTATGTCCGGCGCAGTGGCGTCGTGGGCGGAATGCTGCTTGTTGACACCAATGCGATGGTCTTCGGCATGCCGTCAGCGCTGTTCCCGGCGCTCGCCAGCACGCATTTCCACGGCGGGCCGACCACGTTCGGCTTGCTCACCGCGGCACCCGGGCTCGGCGCCATCGTCGGTGCCGCTACCAGCGGCTGGACCGGCCACCTACGCCGCCCCGGCGTGGTCGTCATCGCCGCCGGGATTGTCTGGGGCGCGGCGATAGCCACCTTCGGGCTGGTCAGCAGCCTTCCCCTGGCCCTGCTCTTCCTCGCCGTGGCAGGTGCCGGGGACCTTATCTCCGAGGTGCTGCGAAACACCCTGCTTCAGCAGTACACGCCGGACCAGCTGCGGGGCCGGGTGTCCAGCCTGTATCTGGCCCAGGTGAACAGCGCTCCGGCGCTCGGCAACGTCGAGGCAGGCACGGTGGCCAGGCTCGTGTCGCCGGTCTTCTCCGTGGTCAGCGGCGGCCTCGCCTGTGTAGCCGGAGCCGTGGTGCTAGGAGCGCTGATTCCCGCGCTGCGCGGGGCGACGCTGACTGGGCCCGCCACGGATATCGCGCCGACGACGGCTCCGGAGTCGGTCTGACCTGAGTCGGGTCACGGATCAGCTGTATGAACCGGTTGCAAGTCGCTGGCCTGGGAGAACGTCAGGAAGAGCTGCCCGGTTATCGCGGCTGCGTCGCCGGGCCCAGCCGCCGGTCAGTCCCGCCTGGCCGCGCCGACCGGAACCGGTGGAGCTGGCGGGATCCTGGCGAAGACTTAACCGTCGCATGTGACGGTAGGTCTTCCCCAGGATGGGCGGCGGCCGGGCGAACCCACCAGTCTAGGGCTGTCAGCTCGCTGGCGGCACCCAGCCCGGTCACGAGGCGTGTCCGATACGTGACCTGAATCGGGCACAATGCCCGTAGGCGCCTGTAGCTCAGTCGGATAGAGCAGCTGCCTTCTAAGCAGCCGGTCGGGGGTTCGAGTCCCTCCAGGCGCGCCAGCAGAAATAGCAGGTCACGACCCCTCAACGGGTCAATCTTCGAGTGGGCACTGATC
>JASHSO010000378.1 GCA_030038715.1 Streptosporangiaceae bacterium | reverse complement strand
GCTCGACGAGATCGATGCGCCCGGTGGAGTCGACGCCGACCGCGGTGCCCTCGATGCCCAGCATCCTGCACGCCCGACCGTGCGCGTAGTGCGCCTCGCTGCTGTAGGCGACTCCCTTGCCCGGATGCAGCTCGCGGGCGACGAACAGCGCCTCCAGGTTGGCGATAGTCCCGCCGCCAGTCAGGTGGCCGAGGTGGCCGGGCATCCCGAACATGTCGGCTAGCTGCGCGACCGCTTCCTTTTCAAGCTGCGATGTGACGGGCCCGCCGTCCAGTGCGTGATTGTTCGGGTTGATGAGCATCGCGGCAAGGTAACCCACGACCGCTGCCGGATGCGGGGGCTTGAGCATCTGGCCGGCGTAGGCCGGATGGAAGAACGGATAGTTGCCCGTCAGCCTGTCGGCAAGGGCGGCGAACGCGGTGCCGACCTGGTCATCGCTGACCTGGACAGACGGGTGCGAGTCGAACTGGCTGAACGTCTGCTGCCAGTCGCCGATGGCATCTGCGGCTGCCCGCAGCCACCGATCGAGGTCCATTGCTACCGGCCCACGCGGAAGGCCAGGCTGCGGTTGCCGCCTGCCTGCCGCCCGATGAGTGCGACTGTCATGGCTCCATCTAACTAGCTGTGCCGCTCCGGGCGATGTGGGGGCGGGACCCGGGTGGCCTCTGGGGGCGGGACTTGCCAGGGTACCGGCAAGCTGGATAGACAAGCACGGTGAAGATCGGCGTCGTATTTCCGCAGACCGAGATCGGCCCGGACGCAGGCGCTGTCCGCGCCTACGCGCAGCGGACTGAGGAACTCGGCTTCACCCACGTCCTCGCCTACGACCACGTACTGGGCGCGGACCGTGATGTCTACCAGGGGTGGGACGGGCCCTACGACGTGCACACGACATTCCACGAGCCGCTCGTGCTCTTCGGCTACCTAGCTGCACTGACGTCGCTCGAACTGGTCACCGGCATCATAATCCTGCCGCAACGGCAGACCGCGTTGGTCGCCAAGCAGGCGGCGGAGGTGGACCTGCTGACCGGCGGCAGGCTCCGCTTCGGCATCGGGCTCGGCTGGAACGCTGTCGAATACGAGGCGCTGGGCAAGAACTTCGCCGACCGCGGCCGGCGCATGACCGAGCAGGTCAGCTTGCTGCGGCGACTGTGGACCGAGCAGTCACTCACATTCTCCGGCGATTACGATGCTGTCACCGGGGCGGGCATCTCGCCGTTGCCGGTCCAGCGTCCGATCCCGCTGTGGTTCGGCGCCCAGTCCAGGGCCGCCTACACCCGGGCCGGCCAGCTTGGTGACGGCTGGTTCCCGCAGATGCAGCCGGGCCCGCGGCTGGACGCGGCCCGGGAAGCTGTACAGCAGGCTGCCGTCGCGGCCGGGCGTGATCCCGGCCAGATCGGCATGGAGGGCCGAGTCAGCTGGGCTGACGGCGGCGCTGACAAGCTCGCGGAGAACGTGCGCAGGTGGCAGGACGCCGGTGCCTCGCACCTATCGGTCAACACGATGGGCGCCGGCCTGGGCTCGGTCGACGCTCATCTGGCCGCGCTCGCGACGGCCGCGGGCACGCTCGGTCTGCCGGCCGGCTAGGGCCCAGTGAAGTAGCGCCGCGGGTTGGTCACCAGCATGGTCTCGATCTGCTCGTCGCTCACCCCGCGCCGGCGCAGCGCGGGAAGCACGTCGTCGAATACGTGCTCGAAGCTCCTCTGGGCTAGGCGCGGCGGGAACCAGTCGATGTAACAGCTCGCGTCCTGCGACAGGACGAGGCTGCCCGCATACCCGCGCGCGCACATCGCGGCGACCGTGTCGACCCGCTGCTCGAACGGGGTGATGAGGTTAAGGCCGAACCTGTCCATGCCAAGCATGCAGCCGGTCTCGGCGAGCTCGGTCAGGTAGTCAAGGTCGGTGCTGTCACCGCTGTGACCGAGCACCACCCTGGACAGGTCCACGCCCTCCTCGCGCAGCACGCGCAGGGCGTCTCGCCCCGAGCCGGAGGCCGGATGAGTGTGCACGGTAATCGGCGCGCCCGTCTCGGCATGCGCCCGGCAGACAGCCCGCATAACCCGCTCGACGCCCGGCGTCATCCCCGGCTCGTCGATAGCGCACTTTAGGAACGCGGCCCTCACCGGCGTGCCGGCCATGCCCTCGGTCAGGTCGGCGACAAACATCTGTGTCATCGGGTCGACGCCGTCGCGCCCGGGCACGCGGTACCTGAAGTAGAACGGGACTTCGTTGAAGGTGTACAGGCCCGTCGCCACGATGATGTTGAGGCTCGTCCCGTCCGCGACCCTGCGGACCCTGCCGATGTCGCGACCGAGCCCGAGCACGGTGGGGTCGACGATCGTCTGGCAACCGCGCCGGGCCAGGTGGTCGAGCTTGACGATGGCGTCGTCAACGCGCGCGTCCTCGTCCCAACCCGCCGGGTAGTTCTGCCGGATCTCCTCGCTGAGCACGAATACGTGCTCGTGCATCAGCGTCGTGCCAAGGCTGCCGACGTCGACAGCCCCTCGGACGGTCTCGACCTGCGCCATGCAAGCACCGTAGCGTGGAGCCGTACCGGCCGGTAGGTAACCTTGTCCCGGACTCGCCTGGCCGCAGGAGGTTGCAGATGGATTTCGGCTATGACTCGCGCACCGAGGAACTCCGCGGCCAGCTGCAGGCCTTCATCGACTCCCGTGTCATCCCCGCTGAAAAGGTCTTCGCTGACCAGGCGGCCGATCTGGTCAGCCAGGGTCGGCCGTTCGAACGTCCGCCGGTGATGGAGGAACTCAAAGCCGAGGCTCGCAACCAGGGCCTCTGGAATCTGTTTCTCGCTCGCCACCCGGAGGGAGCAGGGCTGACCAACCTGCAGTACGCGCCGCTGGCCGAGCTGACGGGGCGCTCGCACATCACGCCCGAGGCCCTGAACTGCGCAGCTCCGGACACCGGCAACATGGAGGTGCTCGCCGAGTTCGGTACCAGGCAGCAGCAGGACCGGTGGCTGCGACCGCTGCTTGACGGCCAGATCCGGTCCGCGTTCTGCATGACCGAACCCGAGGTGGCCTCGTCCGATGCCACCAACATCGCCACCAGGATCGAGCGCGACGGCGACAGCTACGTGATCAATGGCAGGAAGTGGTGGTCCTCGGGCGCGATGGACCCGCGCTGCCAGATCTTCATCGTGATGGGCAAGACCAGCCCCGAGGCCGAGCGGCATCGGCAGCAGTCGCAGATCCTGGTGCCGCGAGACACTCCGGGCATCACCATCCGGCGTGGCATGCGCGTGTTCGGCTACGACGACGGCACGCACGGCGGGCATGCCGAGATCGAGTTCTCCGACGTCCGAGTGCCCGTCGAGAACATCATCGCCGGAGAGGGCGAGGGTTTCGCGATCGCGCAAGCCAGGCTGGGGCCCGGCCGGATTCACCATTGCATGCGCCTAATCGGGGCAGCCGAGCGCGCGCTTGAGCTGATGTGCCGACGGGTTACCGGCCGGGTGGCCTTCGGCAAGCCACTGGCCGAGCAGGGTGTTATCCAGGACTGGATCGCCGAGTCGCGGGTCCGGATCGAGCAGGCGAGACTGCTAGTGCTGAAGACCGCGTGGCTGATGGATACGGTCGGGAACAAGGGCGCGCACACCGAGATCCAGGCCATCAAGATCGCGACTCCGCGGATGACTCAGTGGGTGGTCGAGAAGGCGATCCAGGCCCACGGCGCGGCCGGCGTCAGCCAGGACTTCCCGCTCGCGCAGATGTGGTCTGCAGCCAGGTCCATCCGCCTCGCCGACGGGCCCGACGAAGTGCACAAGCGCTCGCTGGCGCACCGTGAGCTCAGGAAGTACCTATAGGCCTCACCCGAGGGAACCGAGCGGGAGGAATACATGTCAGAGTCGTCGGAGCGGGTGGCCGTGGTCACCGGGGCCGCGCGCGGCATCGGTGCGGGTACCGCGAGGCGGCTGGCAGCCGACGGGCTGGCCGTGGCCGTGCTCGACCTCAAGGAGGGCGACTGCGCGGCGACCGTCGATGCGATCACTTCGGCGGGCGGGCGGGCGCTGGCCGTGGCCGCAGACGTGAGTGATGACGACCAGGTCCAGGCTGCGGTCGACAAGATCGCCGAGAGTCTCGGCCCGGTCGCCGTCCTGGTCAACAACGCTGGCGTGACCCGCGACAACATGCTGTTCAAGATGACGGTGGACGACTGGGACACGGTGCTCGGCGT
>JASHSO010000377.1 GCA_030038715.1 Streptosporangiaceae bacterium | reverse complement strand
TGCTCGCCGACCGCGGGGAGCATGTTCGCGTGATCAGTCGTCATGGCAGCGGTCCCGAGCATCCGGCAGTCGAGCGGGTCGCCGCGGACGCCGCCGACGCCGAGCGGCTGACCGGGCTTGCCGCGCACGCGACGACGCTGTACAACTGCGCGAACCCGCAGTATCACCGTTGGTTCGAAGACTGGCCACCGCTGGAGGCGGCGCTGCTGACAGCGGCAGAACGCAGCGGGGCCGTACTGGCGACGATGAGCAACCTGTACGGCTACGGCCCCGTCGACGGGCCGATCACGGCGGATACGCCGCTGGCCGCGACTCACCCCAAGCTGCGGCTGCGGGCCGATATGTGGCTCAGGGCACTGGAGCTCCATCAGGCCGGCCGGATCCGGGCAACCGAAGTTCGCGCTAGCGACTACATCGAGGCGAACTCGGTAATCGTCAGCGTGCTGGGCCGGCCGCTGCTGGCAGGATCGCGGGCATACTCACCCGGGCCGCTGGACGTGCCGCACAGCTGGACCTCGGTGACCGACGCCGCCCGGGCGCTCGTTACCGCCGCCACCAGTGAGCTTGCGCTGGGGCAGGCATGGCTGGTGCCGACCAACCAGGCGCTGACGGTCCGCGAGCTGGCGACTAGGTTCGCCGCGACAAACGGGGCGCCCAGGGCCAAGATCACCGCGATACCGTATCCGGTTCTGTGGGCCACCGGGCTGTTCTCGCCCCTAGTCAGGGAACTGAGGGTCACGCGATACCAGTTCGCCCGGCCGTTCGTCGTCGACTCGAGCGCGACCACAGCTTCGCTGGGCCTGGAGCCGCTTCCCCTCGACGAGGCGCTGCGAGCAGCAGCGATCCGGCTGCGCGAGTCAGCTCGGGCAGCTAGCTGAGGCCGGTAATCCAGCCCGACGCCGGGTCTGGTGCGGGCACCCGGACGACGCTGATCGAGGGGTGATTAAGCCCAGACTCATGTGAGCGCTCCGCCGCCCGGCACTGACCAGACATCATCGCAGGTCACAACATCGTCACGGCATGGGCGCTGTCCCCGAACAGCACTGGCCCGCCGGCCGGCCCTGAATCACACTGTTAGGCAACGAAGCGGTAGGGTCCGGATGCTAACGGGCCGATCGGATAACTGTATATATTCGCTGATACTCCGCGAACCCCCTTTTATCCCCGTAAACAAGGAGTAGGTAGCATGCGCACCACACGCCGACTGGCCGCGGCGGCGGTTGCCGTCGTCCTCGTAACCCTCGTCGCAGCCTGCGGCGGCACCACGGCGAAGATCGGCTCGGGCGCCCCGGTGCACGGCAAGAAGGTCCAGGGCGGCACAGTTACCGTAGCGGAAGTGGCGGCGACTCCCAACTTCATTTTCCCGCTGGTACCGGCTACCAATAGCAACGGCTACAACGAGAATCTCACCCTGGGGCTGTGGCCGTACCTGGTGTACGCGGGGGACGGGTCTAAGTCGATCGCGAACCCTCAGGAGAACCTGTACAGCTCGCTTACCTACTCGCACAACGACTCAGTCATCACGATGGTGCTGAAGCCGTGGAAGTGGTCAGACGGGGCGCCAATCACCTCCCGGGACTTCACCTTCGTCTACAACCTGCTGAAGGCGAACTACGAGAACTGGCTCGGCTACACCCAGGGGCTGTTCCCGGTGGACGTGAAGAAGGTACTCACGCCCAACGCTCACACTGTGGTGATCGACCTCACCCGTTCGTACAACCCGACCTTCTACACCGACGACGTGCTCGCGGAGATCCCGCTGCTGCCCCAGCACGCTTGGGACAAGACCTCGATGAGCGGCAAGGTCGGCAACTACGACGAGACGACGGCCGGGGCCAAGGCCGTGTATGCCTTCCTGCAGAAGGAAGGCGGAGACATGGCGACCTTCGCCACCAACCCACTGTGGAAGGTTGTGGACGGCCCGTGGAAGCTCGCGACCTTCCAGAGTGACGGCTACTACGCCTGGGTGCCCAACAAGAACTACTCGGGCCCGGACAAGCCGGCCCTGAGCAAGGTGATCTGGACGCCGTTCACCACCGACACCGCCGAGATGGACACGCTCCGCTCCGGTACCAGCCTCGATCTGGCGCCGCTGCCGCTGAACGACATCAAGCAGCTTCCAGCGCTAGAGGCAGAGGGCTACGCGGTGGCCAACGTCCCGGTCAACGGGAATGCGGAGATCGTGCCCAACTTCTACAACCCGGTCAACGGCCCGCTGCTCCGCCAGCTCTATGTCCGGCAGGCAATGGAGTACCTGATCAACCGGCCGGAGATCGTCAACAAGATCTACGCCGGCTACGCCGACCCGGGCAACGGGCCCGTGGAGGTGCTGTACGGCCAGCAGTGGGACTCACCGCTGGAGAAGGCGGGCGGGCCGTACCAGTACTCGCCGTCAAAGGCGATCGCGCTGCTGAAGGCGCACGGCTGGAAGGTGGTGCCGAGTGGCGTGGACACCTGCGTTTCGGCTGGCACCGGCCCGTCGGACTGCGGTGCCGGTATAGCTGCAGGCGAGAAGCTGGAGTTCCAGCTCCTGTACACCTCGGGTATCGCCTCGTTCGACCAGCAGAACGCCTACATCCAGTCGACCGAGGAGCTGGGCGGCATCAAGTTCGTGCTCAAGCCGGAGCCGTTCAATACGATCGTGGCCACCACCGGATACTGCAACGCCAGCTCACACCCAACCTCGACCTGCAGCTGGCAGCTGCAGGACTACGGCTACAACGTGTATGAGATGGACCCGTCCGGCGCTGGGCTGTTCAACACCGACGGCTTTGGCAACTACGGCGGCTACTCCAGCACCGAGATGAACAACCTCATCAACGCGACGGAGTACGGCTCAAGCTCGGCGGCGTTCTTCGCCTACGAGGACTTCGCGGCCGAGCAGCTGCCGATCCTCTACCTGCCGAATGAGTCAGCGGTGTGGGTCTACAAGAAGAACCTCGCCGGAGTGGTGCCGGCGAATCCATTCTCCTTCACCCTTAATCCCGAGGTCTGGTACTACGTCAAGCCTGGCTCATGACCTGGTACCTAGTTCGCCGCGTTGGCCAGGCCATCGCGGTGGTGTTCGGCGTCATGATCCTCACGTTCATCCTGCTGCACATGGAGCCTGGCAGCGTGGCCAGGGCGGTGCTCGGGCTCAAGGCCACGCCAGAACGGGTCGCGCTCTTTGACGACACCTACGGCCTGAACAAGCCGGTCTACCAGCAGTTCCTTATCTACATGGACCGGCTGCTGCACGGTAACCTCGGCGTCTCCTACCAGTACCTGCAGCCGGTATCCACCTTGATCGCGGAGCGGCTGCCGCGGGATGCCGTCCTGCTCGGACTGTCCACGCTGCTGGCCGTGATCATCGGCGTGCCGATGGGCATCTACCAGGCGGTGCGGCACAACTTCCTGGTCGACGACGTCATCGCAGGGACCTGGTTCACCCTGTACGCGGCGCCGGACTTCATGGAGGCGCTGCTGCTGATCGCGCTGGTATGCGTGCAGTTCCACATCCTGCCGCCTGCCTTCCCGGGCGGGGTTACTTCGGTAGGCGGCCTGTTCAGCGACTGGCGCGCGCTTGTCCTGCCGGTCGTGGTCCTGTCGATCAACAGTGTGGCGGGCTTCAGCCAGTACGCGAGGTCCAGCGCCATCATGACACTGGCCGAGGATTACATCCGGGTGGCGCGCGCCAAGGGCCTGCCCGAGCGGCTTGTCCTGACCCGCCACCTGCTGCGCAACTCGCTGCTGCCGGTCATCACGATCCTCGGGCTGTCGCTGCCGGGTATCGTGGCCGGCGCGGTGATCGCGGAGGAGATATTCAACTTCCCCGGCATGGGGCTGCTGTTCTGGCAGTCCGCCCTCAGCCACGACTTCCCGGTGATGCTCGGGGCCACGCTGATCATCGGCGTCGCCACGGTGCTCGGTAACCTGGCAGCCGACATCGCTTACGGTGTCCTGGACCCGAGGATTCGCCTTGCCAGCTCCTGACTCGTGGACCGCGACGGCGGCTGAGTCTGTTGCCGGGCCGCTGGAAGCCGGCGAGCTAGTTCTGCGTCGCAGCGACACTCAGCTGACGCTGTCTGCCTTCCTGCACAACAAGCGAGCCATGACCGGCGTCGGGGTCGTCGTGTTCATGCTCCTGTTCTGCTTCGTGGGCCCGCTGATCTACCACACCAACCAGACGACGGTGAACCTGGCGATCGAGAACAGCCCGCCGGGGAACGGCCACCCGCTGGGCACCGACGAGTACGGGATCGACATACTCGGCCGGCTGATGGCAGGCGGCCAGTCCTCGCTCGAGCTCGGCTTCGCGGTGGGCATCGCCAGCACGCTGCTCGGCGTTCTCTACGGCGCGATTTCCGGGACGATCGGCGGGATCGGCGACGGCCTGATGATGCGGATCGTCGACACTCTGCTCGCCGTGCCCACCTTCATCCTGCTGATCATCGTCGCGAGCATGTATACGCTCAGCCTCACGGTAATCATCCTGATCCTGACCGCCCTTTCCTGGCCGGACGTGTCCAGGCTGGTGCGCGGTCAGGTGCTGGCACTGCGGGAACGGGAGTTCGTGCAGGCAGCGAGGTCGATGGGGTCGACCCAGCGGCGGATCCTGGTGCGCCACATGGTGCCGAACACGCTCGGGATCAGCATCGTCACCGCGACGTTCGGGGTGGCCGACTCCATCTACGCGCTGTCGGCCCTGAGCTTCCTTGGTATCGGCCCGCCACCGCCGTTCACCGACTGGGGCACGATGCTGACCAACGGCGTCGACAACCTGTTCAACGGCTACTGGTGGCAGGTGTACCCACCGCTGATCGTGCTGGTCATCGTCGTGGTCGCGTTCCGGCAGATCGGCGACTCCCTCAACGACATCGTCAGCGGTCAGCTGGGTGGCCGGATGCTGCGGCGCAGGCGGCGGCGGTTCGGCTGGGTCCCGTTGTCGGCCCGCTACGAGCAGGACGGTCAACTCTAGGCACCGGCCGCCGGCCGCCGTGGGAGCCGAGCCACTGTCAGTGGCTGGGCCTGCTGAGGTCGGCCTCCAGAACGGTAACGGCGCAAGTCGAGTCCGGTGACGAGGCCGCCTTCGACGGGACAAGGGCACGCCGATGCGGGAGTGGCTCAGCCTCGACCTCGCCCAGCCACTCGACTGGCTGGCGCTCGCCCAGGAGGCGCTGGAGTTCGCCCGCTCGGCCGCGGGGTGATGCGAACGCGCTGGATGGATCTCGAAGTCCATGGTCGTGCCCGGCCTGCCGGGCCCGGAGCCGGGACCTCCGCCCAGACAACGGTCCAGCCGCCGGCACGGTAGCAGCCGGTGCGGCGGGAGAGCGCCGTCACGATGGCGAGCCCGCGGCCGCCTTCGGCCAGCCCGGCCGAAAGCAGCCGTCGTCGCACCGTCAGCACGGACCACAGTAGCGAGCGGACCAGCTGCGCGGGAGCGGCCCGGTTCGCGACCGCGACGAGTACCGCGCCCGGCCTTGCCGTCAGCCGGAACACGATGTGATCGGACCCGGCTCGGCTGGCGGCCGCAATGGCATTGGCGGCGAGTTCGGAGGTCACGAGGACGACGTCGGCGCCGACGGCGGTCAGCTCCCAGGTGCGTAACTGCTCGCGTACCAGGCTGCGAGCCAAGCCAGCCGCACGGAGCTCGGCCGGCAAGATCGCGCGCAGGGTACGCCGCGTCTCACTCCGGTCGGCCGATCGCTCGGGCCGTCGGCCGGAGCATGCGAGCCGGGGTGGAAGGTCGGTGCTCGTCAGGCGGTCCACTCGTGAAGGCGTCATGTGGACCAATCTGCCCGCGAGCGGTGACGCCGGCGTGACGCCGGCGACCGGCTGGCCTCGTCTTGGGCTGGCGCACCCGCAGCCCCGCGGTTGACGTGCGCGCCGTCGCCGCAGCTGTCCGCGGTGCTGGCAGCCCTTGGTCAAGTTGCGCGCCGTGGACTAGCGTCGGAGGGCTGCGAGCCCGCCGTCCACGGGTATGACGGCGCCGGTCAGGTACCGGCCAGCCCGCGAGGCCAGGAAGATCACCACACCAGCCATATCGTCCGGGTCTCCTACCCGCCCGAGCGGGACGCTAGCCGATATCGCCGCCCTGGTCTGCGGGTCGTCGAGCGCAAACGACATCATCTTGCTGTCGAACGGGCCCGGAGCGATCGCGTTGACCGTGATCGAGTCCGCTGCCAGCCTGCTGGCGAGGTGCCGGGTCAGCATATGCACGCCCGCCTTGGTCGTGCTGTAGGCGTAGGTCTCCATGACCGGCACGCCGAGGCCGTCGATCGAGCCGACGTTGATCACGCGTGCAGGGTCGTCCGGGCTGGCGGCGGCGCGCAGCAGCGGGAGGAACCGCACGGTCAGCGCGAATAGCGCCTTGACGTTGATGTTCCACAGCTTGTCGAACGCGTCGAGCGGGTACTCCTCCAGCGGCGCGCCCCAGGTGGCGCCCGCGTTGTTGACCAGAATGTGCAGCCGGTCCTCATGGGCGGACACCGCTCGCACGAGCGAGTCGTGGCCGCCGGGCGCGGCCAGGTCCAGCGGGATCGAGATGCACTCGCCGAACGCCGACAGTTCCTCGGCCTTCGCATCGCAGGCCTCGGCCTTCCGCGCGGTGATATACACCCGGCAGCCGGCCCGGACAAGGCCTGCGGCGACCATAGCGCCGATGCCGCGCGAACCGCCGGTCACGACGGCGACCTTGCCGTCGACCGCGAACAGGTCACCGGGCTGCCGCGCGCTGGCGGTTGCTGAGTCATCTGGCACTGCCACGTTCCCCTCGAAACGCTGCCATGCAACTGCTGTCAATCTAGGCGACTGCCTTATCATCCCTTACGCTCATCAACATGCAACTACGAGCACTTAGCGTGCTAGTGGCAAGGGTGGGCGTTGTTGGGGTGCTTGCGGCGGGCGCGCTCGCGCTGGCGGCCCCCGGCCCGGCTCAGGCGGCTGGTGTCACGAACTTCACCTTTTCCGGAACCTACAACGAAGTGTCGTGCCTCACGGCGACGCGCTGCGTGGCGACCGGGGTGTCAGGAACCGGCGTCGGGATCGAGACTGTCCTCAACAATGGCGTGCGCGGCCAAGTCAGCACGATCGCCACGTCGATCTTGCTGGCCGCGCCGAGCTGCCCGTCCAGTGCAGGGTGCTGGGACGTCGGCTGGACCGCGACCGGAGCGCCGCTCCTCATCAAGATCGGGTCGTCTGGCCTGGTGTCCAAGACGATGCGGGTGTCGGCTCCGGCTAAGACCACGCTGACGGCAATCTCGTGCACGAGCATGACGGCATGCGTGGTCGCGGGGTACAGCGAAGCGACAACGCCGTGGGCCATCGTCACTGGCTTCTGGAACGGCAGCAAACTGAGGGCGTACCGGGTGGCCGGCTTGAAGGCGTACCCGAAGACGACCATCACCGCCCTCTCCTGCCACGCCACCTCTTGCGAGGTGGTCGGCTACGCCACGACCAGCTCCGGCTATCAGCAGACAGCGATCACCTTGCACAGCAGCAGCGGAGGCAAGCCAGGCAAGCTGCGGACACTGGCCGTCGGCACAGCGCTCTACGGGGTGTCGTGCGTCAGCACCTTGCGGTGTTACGCGGTTGGAGCAGTCGTCAAGGGCGATGCCGTCCTCGCTATCGTCACCACGGTGGCCAACAGCGTGGCGTCCAGCCCTACGACCGAGGCTGGCGAACTGTTCGGGATCACGTGCGCCGGCTCAGCCTGCACCGCCGCCGGGGGCATAGCACAAAATGACCTCGTGCACGGTGTGCTCTATACGATCTCGTCCGGCACGGTGACTGGCTCGCAGACCGAAGACGCCGTCACCGGCTATAACGACATCGCTGCGTACGGGACGGGCGGCTTCGCTGCCATCGGAATGGCCGTGGTGAATACGAGGTCCGTGCTGACGGTCGGCGCATACTGAGCTGCACATCACGAGCGAGAGACGGGCATGGTCGGCGCACCGATTCGGCAGGACCGCGTCCTGGCCGCCGTTGCCGAGCGGCTGGCCGGCTGGCCCGAGATCCTGGGTGCGCTCGTGGTCGGCTCGCTGGCCGTCGGCACGGCGGACGCGGCCAGCGATGTGGACCTCATCGTGTGCACCCGGCCGGGCCAGTTCGACGCGGCGTGGCAGCGTCGCCGGGACCTGCCCGTGACGGGAGTGCTGACCTGGTGGGATGACGGACCCGAGGCGGGCAGGCAGCTCGGGGTGCACCGGTGGGTAACCGACGACATGGTCCTAGTCGAGGCACTGTTCGCGGCCCCGGGCAGCGGGATGCGGTTGGCGAGGCCGTGGCGGGTGGTGGTGGGAGACGCGGGAGTGGCCTCGTCATTCACGCCGCGTCCGCCGGTCGACCGGGCCGAGTTCAACCTGGACGCTCATCCCATCGACCGCGCATTCGATGACCTGAAGCGAGCGTTGCGGGCCGCCGACGGGGCATGACTGCCTGCCGTCGGCCGGCCTATGCGGCCTCAGCCCGAGCCTTGGTCGGCACGGCGGCCGCGCAGGCCGTCGAACGCCACGGCGCACACCGCGTCGGCGAGCGCTTCCCCGGTCTGCCCGGGACTGGGCCGGTACCACTCGACGAGCGAGTTCACCATCCCGAACAGCAGCCTCGCGGTGACGGCCGGATCCACGTCCGGCCGGATGTCGCCGTCCTGCTCGGCCTCCTTGACCAACGCGGCCACGATCTGGTCAAACTCCCGGCGGCGGGCCAGCGCGCGCTGCTCGGTGCGCGAGTTCCCGCGTGCCCGCAGTAGCAGCGTGACATAGGGGAGCGCTTCGGTCAGCACGCCGACGCTGCCGCGAACGAGCAGTTCCAGCCGCTCGATGGCGGCCGCCTCCCGCGCCGTGACCTGCGCGGCGAGCTCGAACAGCCCGTCCAGGGCCCGGTCCAGCGCCAGCCGAAGCAACTCGTCTTTGCTGCCGACGTGGTGGTAGATCGAGGACTTGGAGATGCCGAGCCGACGGGAGAGGTCCGCCATGCTAGTGCCGTCGTAACCGCGCTCGTTGAATACGGTGACGGCGACCGCGAGCAGCGTCTCCAGGTCGTAGCCTGGCCGGCCGCGGCGGCGTGGCCGCGCGACGGAGGCGCCGTGGCCCACCCGGGTGCTCGCCATGCGGGAAACGCTAACCTGCCGAACGACCGGTCGGGAAATCCGAGCCAGGCGTCGGTGCCAGGCAAGTGGCGGGAGATGATGGGCGCACGGCGACCGCGCGGGAGATGATGGGCGCACGGCGACCGCGCGGGAGATGGCGGGCGAGCGGCGGCCCCCGCTGTGCCAGGCCCAGGTGGGCGTGATCTGACCTGCGAGGAGCGAGCAATGGCGCTGCTTCGAAGCTTCGTGAGTGGTGACTGGGTAACGCCGGGCAGCGAAGGACGCCCAGTCCTCGACGCGGTGACCGGGGACGAGGTCGTCCGGGTCTCATCCGATGGCATCGGCAAGGCTGCGGCGCTGGACTACGGCCGCCGCATCGGCGGGCCCGCGCTGCGCGAGCTGACCTTCCACCAGCGCGCTGCGCTGCTGAAGTCGCTCGGCTCGTTCCTGCGCGAGCACCGAGCGGAGCTGTACGCGCTGTCCGCGCGCACCGGGGCGACCCTCGGCGACTCGAAGTTCGACGTGGACGGCGGGATCGGCGTGCTGCTGAGCTACGCCAGCAGGGCCAGGCGTGAGCTGCCCAACGACACCCTTTTCGTGGAAGGCGCGGTCGAGCCGCTCGGCAAGGCCGGCCAGTTCGCCGGGCAGCACCTGCTCACCTCGCTGCGCGGCGTTGCCGTCCAGATCAACGCGTTCAACTTCCCGGTCTGGGGACCGCTGGAGAAGCTAGCCCCGGCTTTCCTGGCCGGAGTTCCGACTCTCGTAAAGCCGGCCAGCCAGACCGCATACCTGACCGCGCGGCTGGTTGAGCTGATCATCGAGTCCGGGCTGCTGCCGGACGGCTCCGTGCAGCTCATTTGCGGCGGCGTCGGCGACCTGTTCGACCACCTCACTGAGCAGGATCTGGTGTCGTTCACCGGCTCCGCTGCCACGGCACGGCAGCTTCGCGCTCACCCGGTGGTGGTCGGCAGGGCGGTCCGGTTCAACGCCGAGGCCGACTCGCTGAACTGC
>JASHSO010000376.1 GCA_030038715.1 Streptosporangiaceae bacterium | reverse complement strand
ACAAAAACGGCTATTTTACTAAAAAAATAGGAAAGATTATCGCGATACCTTGCCGACTTCACGAGCGCGGGCGACTCGGCACGGCGGGTCGCGCTGCTAGCGCCGCATCGTTCTTGCATACTCCGATCATGGAGGTGAATACCACTCGTCGGAGGCCGGTGCAGACCCCGTCCCCGGCGACCTACTGGCGGCGGCGCTTTCTGACTCTTGTTGTCGGCCTCTCCACCCTGGCGCTGCTGGCCTGGGCATTCACCGCAGTGCTTGGTGGCCACAAACCGGCTGGGGACTCGCACACGAACGGGGGCCATACAACCGCCGGCTCGGCTCACCAGCACACGAGCGCGGGACAGCCCGATTCGCCCGGGGCGGGCACGCCTGCCAGCACGCCAGACGCGGGCAGCAGTACCGCCGCCGGCAGTACGGCGAAGCCCAACCCCTCGGTGCAGGCACGCAGCAAGGACGCCGCAGCTTCGCTGAAGCCGTGCTCGCCGGGTGCGGTCGTGCTCAGCTTGTTCTCCGACCAGACGAGCTACACGGCACGGCAGATCCCGGAATTCCAGATCGACGTGGTATCGACGGCAGCCAGAGCGTGCACGTTCGACATCGGGGCGAAGTACGTGCGCCTGAGCATCGCGGCGGCGGGAGACACGATCTGGACATCGGCCGAATGCGCAGAGGGCGAGGCATCGGTCGTCACCACGCTGCACCGTGGCATGCCGACGGCGGTTCCCATGACGTGGGACGGGCAGCGGTCGTCACCCGGATGCCCGGTGCCCGGCGCGCCGGCCGGCAGTGGACGGTACCAGGCAGTTGCCTCCGACGGCGGCCTGCGTAGCAACACGGTTGCCTTCAGGCTCGGCTGAGCGCGATTGCGATTGCTGACCGGACGTCGGCTGCCTCCGTCACGGTGAGCTGCGTTGCGTTCCCGGCAGCCCAGCTCTCGGCCGGGTAGGCCTGGCCCGGCTGCAGGCCCCAGCCGACCGGAACGACAGCCCGCCGGAAGCCCATTCGCTCGGCCTCGGCTAGCCGCCGCGGGATACCGGCGACCCTGCGGATCTCGCCGGCCAGCCCGATCTCGCCTATCGCGACCAGGTCGGCCGGTACCGCCACCTCTGCCCGCGCGCTGGCCACGGCCAGTCCGATAGCAAGGTCCACGGACGGCTCCGTCAGCCGAACCCCGCCAACCGTCGCCGCGAATACGTCGTGCTTGCCGATGTCCAGGCGTGCTCGCCGCTGCAGCACCGCGACCATCATGCCGACGCGGGCATAGTCGAGACCGGAGACCACCCGCCGCGGCGGCTCGGTGCTGACCGGGCAGACAAGCGTCTGCACCTCGGCTACCAGCGGCCGCCGACCTTCCATCGTTACGGTCACGCACGTGCCGGGCTCGGGTTCGGCCCGCTGAGACAGGAACAGCCCGCTCGGATCTGGCAGCTCGGCCAAGCCGCGTTCGCCCAGCTCGAAGCAGCCGATCTCGTCGGTGGGCCCAAACCGGTTCTTCAGTGCCCTGACCATCCGCAGCTGGCCCCGGGCGTCGCCCTCGAAATGCAGGACCACGTCGACCAGGTGCTCCAGCGTGCGCGGCCCGGCCACCGAACCGTCCTTGGTGACATGGCCTACCAGCACGGTTGTGAGGGTCCGCTGCTTGGCCAGCGCAGTCAGCGCGGCCGTGATCTCCCGCACCTGTGTGACGCCACCCGGCACTCCGTCGACGTCGGCTGCGCTGATCGCCTGTACCGAGTCGACGATGAGGAGGGCGGGGTCTACCGCCTGGACGTGCCCGAGCACGGCGGCAAAGTCGGTCTCCGCCGCCAGGTACAACGAGTTGCTGACGGCACCGATCCGGTCGGCGCGCAGCCTGACCTGAGCGGCCGACTCCTCGCCGGTCACGTACAGCACGCGCCCGCCGGCCGTCGCGAGCGCGCTCGCTTCGAGCAGCAGCGTGGACTTACCGACACCGGGCTCCCCGGCCAGCAGCACCACGGCGCCCGGCACCAGCCCACCGCCGAGCACCCGGTCAAGCTCGCTCAGCCCCGTTGGCCGAGCCCGCGCGGCGGCCGCGTCCACCCGGCCGATCGGAACGGCCGCGGTGGCGGGCTGAGCAGGTCGAAGCTGACCGCGCCCGGTGGCGCGAGGCAGCCGAGTCGGCCGAGTCGGCGCGGGCTCGGCGCAACCCTCGGCGACGGTACCCCAGGCTCCGCAGTCTCCGCATCGGCCGGCCCACCTGGCGCTCCGCCAGCCGCACGCGGTGCACTGGAAGATCGCTGCGACTGATGACCTGGCCATGCACGGGACCGTAGCGGTGGCCTCTGACAGTCTGCGGGCCTGCGCTCGAAGGTCTGGGCCGGGGCATAAGCTAGCAGCAGCAAGCAGACATGAGGAGCAGTGATTGCGCAGGTCACCACGGTGACGGCGAGCAAAGTTGCGCTGTCGACCGCATCGGTGTTCCCAGAGCGTACCCCGGACGCGTTCGAGACCGCAGCGCGCCTGGGGTATGACGCGATCGAGATCATGGTGACCGCCGATCCGGTCAGCCAAGATGCGGCGGTCCTGCGCAAGCTCTCGGAATATCACGCCATCCCCGTCGTGGCGATACACGCGCCGAACCTGCTGTTCACGCAGCGGGTCTGGGGCCGCGACCCGTGGACCAAGCTGGAGCGCTCCCGCGATCTCGCGGCGGCGCTCGGCGCACGGGTGGTGGTCGTGCACCCCCCGTTTCGCTGGCAGCGGGAGTACGCGCGGGAGTTCGAGTCGGGGTTGAAGAAGATGGCCGGGCAGCCGGACGTGGCGTTCGCCGTGGAGAACCTGTACCCGCTTGTGCGCGGAGAGACAGAGGTGGCTGCCTACGCGCCGCACTGGAACCCGGTGGAGATCGACTGCCCGCACGCCACACTGGACGTTTCGCACGCCGCCGTGTCGGCCTCGGACGTGCTGGAGATGGCCAAGTCACTCGGCAGTCGGCTGGCACACGTTCACCTGGGTGACGGCACCAAGCCGGGCCTGCCCGACGAGCACCTGGTCCCTGGCCGCGGCACCCAGCCCTGCGCCGAGCTGCTGAGCTGGCTAGTCTCCACGGGCTACCAGGGCTATGTGGTGCTCGAGGTGAGCACCCACCGGGTGTCGACGTTGGCAGAACGGCAGGCGGACCTGGCGGAGTCGCTGGCTTTCGCCAGGCGGTACCTGGCGGGGAACGGCGAGCCCGTCGACGCGCTGGGCGCCGGTTAGCGTGCGCTTGGCGGGCGGCTAGGCATCGAGGATCAGCGTGACCGGCCCATCGTTCACCATGCATACCTGCATGTGTGCGCCGAATGCCCCGGCCTGCACTCTGGCGCCGAGGTCGCTGAGCGCCGTGGCGAACGCTTCGACCAGAGGCTCGGCAACCGGCGCAGGCGCTGCCGCGTGCCAGCTTGGCCGCCTGCCCTTGGCCGTGTCGGCGTACAA
>JASHSO010000375.1 GCA_030038715.1 Streptosporangiaceae bacterium | reverse complement strand
GACTGGTGGTTCATGCCGTTCGCAGCCGGACTGGCAGCCGGAGTAGTCAACCGGGTGGGCAACTGGGCCGTCCGCATCGCGCTGCCCGCCGTTTGCCTGATGGCGGCTGCCGGCTGGGGCCTGCCGCTGTGGTGGTCTATGCTCGCCGGCCAGCCCTACGGGGCCGTAGCCCGCGAGTTCGCGGCCACGGCAGGGCTGCCCGGCGTCGCGGTCGTCGGGATCGCGGTCACTGTGCTGGTCGCCATTGCCCAGGCGCTCGTCGGGTACTGGCTCGGCCGCGCGCTGACGCCGCGCCGAGCGGATTTCTAGCTGATCCCGGGGCCTGTCGAAGTGACGCATCGCCGGGGTCAATCATGGAGCGGTGACTGCTTCGGAGCTGATCCAGCTGGCGCAGAATGCCGGGATTGAGCCGTTCTATGAGAACTGGCGACGCGAGCGAGTCGCTGTCCCGGCTGAGACGCTGGCCGCGATACTCGCGGTGCTCGAGGACCGGCCCGGCGGTGCACAGCGATCCGTGCCGGAGGGCGGCCGTGCGCCGCGGCCTGGCAGTGCGCGGCCGGTCGTGCCCGGCCGACGGCAATGGGGTTTCACGGTCCAGCTGTACTCCGTCCGTTCGCGGTACTCCTGGGGCCATGGTGACCTGCACGACCTCGCCGATCTAGCCAGGTGGAGTGCCAGCGAGCTCGGCGCCGGGTTCATCCTGGTGAACCCGCTGCATGCAGCCGAGCCGCTGGCTCCGATCAGCCCCTCGCCGTACTTGCCCATGACCAGGATGTTCATCAGTCCGCTCTATCTGCGGGTGGAGGACATCCCCGAGTACGACCGGCTCGACGGACGGCATAAGGGACGCATAGCTCGGCTGGCCGATCCGCTGCGTGCCAGCAACCACACCGACGCCCTGATCGACCGGGACGCGGTATGGACAGCCAAGCGTGAGGCCCTCAGGCTGCTCAGATCGGTTCGCCTGACGAGCGAGCGGCAGGCGGCGTTCGACAAGTTCAAGGCCGAACGCGGCCGTGAGCTCGAGCTCTGGTCCGCCTGGTGCGCACTGGCCGAACGGCACGGACCCGATTGGCGCGACTGGCCTGCCAGCATCGCGCCGGTCAGCGCCGGGATGGCGGCCGCGGCTGAACCGCCGCTGCGCGAGGCAGCCGAGTTCCACGGCTGGCTGCAATGGCATGCCGACGAGCAACTCGCGGCCGCTCAGCACGCGGCCAGGACGGCCGGAATGCGGCACGGCCTGATCGGCGACCTCGCGGTCGGTGTGCACCCGGGCGGCGCGGACGCCTGGGCCCATCGCGAACTGCTGGTGGCAGGCTTCAGCGTGGGCGCACCGCCGGACGGGTTCAACCAGCTAGGCCAGGACTGGGGACAGCCGCCGTGGCATCCGCGGGAACTCGCGGGGGCGGGCTATCGCCCGCTAGCCGAGTTGTTCGGCGCGGCGCTCCGGCACTGCGGTGGGCTGCGCGTCGACCATGTCATGGGCCTGATGCGCCTGTGGTGGGTGCCGGCCGGGCAGGGCCCGGACCGTGGCGCATACGTGCGCTACGATCACCGCGCTTCGATTGCGGCACTGGCCAGCTCGGCCGCGGAGGCTGGGGCTGTTGCCATCGGCGAGGACCTTGGCACGGTCGATGAGTGGGTCCACTCCTACCTCGCCGACCAGGGAATCCTCGGCACGACAATGCTGTGGTTCAGCACTGGTCCCGATGGCGAGCCGCTCCCGCCCGCCCGCTGGCGCAGGCCGTGCATGGCGACAGTCGGTACGCATGACGTGCCGCCGGTGTCCGGGTTCGTGACAGCTGACCAGGTGAACGTTCGCGCGCGGCTGGGCCTCCTCGCAACACCCCTGGAGAGGGAACGCGCTGAGTCGAAGCGCACTCTCGCCCGCTGGCGCGCGGCCCTGGAGCGCGAGGGCCTGCTCGGGCCCGGGCAGCGTGCCGACGCTGCGCACTACACGGTCGCCCTGTACGGATACCTGCGCAAGACGCCCTCGTTGCTGATCGGGGTCTCGCTGGCCGACGCCGTCGGCGAGGTCCGGACTCAGAACATCCCCGGCACCAGCGACGAGTACCCGAACTGGCGCATCCCGCTGTGCGGCGCCGCACAGCGTCCGGTGCTGGTCGAGGACCTGCCGAACATCAGCCTGGTCGGGGAGGTGTGCAAGGTCGTGAGCTGAGCGCCGCCCATCGTCGGTTAGCCATGCCACTGCGGGATCGGCGCCGGGCCGCCCGGTGGTGCCGTCCGCGCGGCGAGAGCGGCGATGGCGTGCTGACCGTGTGCTAGCAAACCGGTCGCTGGCGGCTGTGCGGGCGGCGTCCGGTCGCTGAGGCGTGGGTGCCTGTCGCCCGCCGGGTGAGTCCGGCCGGCCTCGGCGCCGGGCACTAGGTGCCGCCCGGCGGCCGACACGCCCGGGTGCGCGCGCGCCGGGCCGCTGGCGCTGATGGCGAGTACCAGCAGCCCGGCCACCAGGCATAAGCCGGACGCCGACAGCCCTAGCGGTACGAACAGCCGGAGCGCTCGGTGGCAGGCTCCGCCGAAGGGCTTGCCGGGTACAGTCAGCCCCGCGGAGTGCCGCGCGATGCCGGCGGAGCGGCCAGCGGCCTGGTTGGCGTCCACGCGGCCGGCGCTGCGCAGCCAGCCGGCCAGCGAAGAGCCGACGCCGGCCCTGCTTCGCCAGCGCGCAGCGAATGCGTCACGGCTGGTGTCAGGCCATCCTGCGGCGCTCGGCTGCCCGGCTGGTGCCGCTGCGTCGCAACGAGTGCTCCGTTGCCAGGCTGAGACCCGTGGCGGCCGCGCTGCACGGCGTCTCGCGTGGGTCGGCAGATGTCCCGCTGGAAAGTGATACGTCATCGGCTCTGGCCCCACTCGGGTCGTGCGACGTCGCTGACGGCGAGTCACCAACGCCTGTTACTCTCCGAGTTCGTTCTATCACGGATTGCAGTCACGTCTGGGCGTTACCGAATAAAAGCGGTGCTCATGCCACACTTGCCGAATGCGCGTATACCTAGGATCTGATCACGCAGGGTTCGAGCTCAAGGCCAGTCTCATCGAGTGGCTCAGGCAGGCCGGGCACGAGGCAGTCGATTGCGGACCGGCCGATTATCACCCCGACGACGACTATCCGCCATACGTCATGCGTGCGGCGAGTGCCGCGGTCGGCGACCCGGGGAGCCTGGGCATCGTCATTGGCGGGTCGGGAAACGGGGAGCAGATCGCCGCGAACAAGATCCGCGGGGTTCGGGCAGCGCTTGCTTGGAGCGAGGAGACTGCGAGGCTGGCAAGGTTGCACAACAACGCCAATGTGCTGAGCCTGGGTGCTCGGATGTATCCGGTCGAGGACGCTGTCGGGTTTGCCAAGGTCTTCGTGCAGACCGACTTCTCCGCCGAGCCCAGGCACATCAGGCGGCTCGACATGATCGCCGACTATGAGCGGACTGGCGAGTTCCCGGTGCCGGGCTGACCAGCGCGTGGACAGGGCCGTAACGGACTGTGAGCGGTCCGGTCAGCTCCCAGTGCCCGGCTGACCAGTGCGCGGACAGAGCCGCAACGTACTATGAGCGGCCTCGCGAGTTCCCGGTGCCGGGCTGACGGCGGCGTAGCCGCCGCCGGCCGTCCTTGAGATCCCGGCGCGGCCGTCGCGGCCAGCCATCCGTGGCGGCCTCGCTGTTGGCTTGCGGCTCCGGCGGCTGGTGGCTGCCGCGCTGGGTGTCGGCGGCTCGCGGTGCCTCCAGCGACGGGCCCGTCCGGCGCGTCGAGACGCGGTCAGGCGCTGGTGGATCCTGGACCGGTGCGTCGTCGTCGGCTTGCCGCGGCGGGGAGACGTCACGCGCCCGCATGGCCGCATCAACCGAGATCTTCATCCCTGTCACTACGCCGCTTCGCTCAGTCTGGCCGGTTTCCTGCGCCCAGCTATCGCTGCCCAGTGTGGCCCGTTGTGGCCACGGCGCGCCAGTGAGGCAGGCGCCGGGAAGCAATAACGGCTGAATATTTTTCGGAAGTCTGCTTCTGACCTGCCGTAGGCGATGTCGCGGGCGGTCGAGTACCGGTACAGTGCCCGCAAGATGGTTGTGACGGTTTCCCGCCGGTTCTGGTCCGTGGCCAAGGAGGTCGCGCAACGCCAGCGCGACTGGATCAAGCGCCAGTTCATCACCCGCAACCGGCGAATGGCCCTGGGCCTGGCACTCCTGGTCGTCGCGATCGGCGTAGCGGCCACCAGAACGTCGAGTTCCTGGATCTCGCCTGGTGTGATGATCCTGCCGATTCTGGCCGGCGGGCTGCTGCTGTGGCCGCGTGCCCTGCGGATCTTGTTCGGCTTCGTCGCCGTCATGCTGGCATACGACTGGCTGCACGGGCGGGCAGACGCCGGCATCACTGCGACCATCGTGGTCATTGCGCTGTTTGCCGACGTGCTCGCCAGGACCAGAGAGAAGCTGGGCGTCAAGGGCCTACGCGGCGATCACATGCTGATCGAGCTGAGGGACCGGCTTCGTGCTCAGGGGAAGATGCCCGAACTGCCAGAGGGCTGGCATGCCGTCTCAGTTCTCCGGCCAGCCGGGGGCGTGTCCTTCGGTGGCGACTTCCTGGTCTCGGCCTGCGACGGCAAGGTGCTTGAGGTGGCGCTGGTCGATGTCGCCGGAAAGGGCATCGACGCCGGTACCAGGGCGCTGTTGCTGTCCGGCGCCTTCGGCGGCCTGCTCGGCTCCGTGCCGCACGCGGACTTCCTCCCTGCCTGCAACGCCTACTTGCGTCGTGGCGGCCCGCCCGAGGGCTTCGTGACCGCCGTCCATCTCACGCTCGACCTGGTCACGGGGGACTACATGATCTCGTCGGCTGGCCATCTGCCGGCCGCCCAGTTCGAAGCGGGAAGTGGCAGGTGGCGGCTCACCAATGCTCGCGGCATCGTTCTCGGCGTGGTCGATGACATGCGAAGCAAGCCGGAGGATGGCGCGCTCCGGCCCGGTGACGCGCTGATGCTGTATACCGATGGCTTGGTCGAGGCGCCCGGACGGGATATCGATGCCGGCATCGACCGCCTGCTGGGCGAGGCAGATCATTTGATCACTAGCGGATTCGGCGCGGGTGCGGCGAAGCTCGTGCAGACCATGCAACGCGGCGGGCGAAGTTCTGACGACTGCGCGCTCGCGCTGATCTGGCGGTCGTAACCGTCCGCAGTCCGCTAGAATCCGGTGCCTGGCGTCGGCAACGGGGGTCGGAATCGCCAGCACACTCGGGTACGGCGGCGAGGTCGCCTTTGGCAGTAGCTTCGGACACTACGGGGGACGATGCGCAGTGGCCAGGACTGGACTGCACCACTCCAACGACTTACGCGGGCTGATGGGCCGGGTCCGGTGAGGGCCGGCACAGTCGTCGTGATCGGCGGCGGGCTGGCCGGAATCAGCGCGGCGGTAGAACTAGCCGAGGCCGGCCTGCCCGTCTGCCTGGTTGAATCCCGACCGTGGCTCGGCGGAGCCACTTGCTCGTTTGCCCGCCGCGGCCTGACTGTCGACAACGGTCAGCATGTCTTCTTACGGTCCTGGACTAGCTACCGCGGCCTGCTGGACAAGCTAGGCGTCGCCGATCGCGTCGACATGCAGGACCGACTCGATCTGACCGTGCTGGCGCCCGGCAACCACGCCAGGATCCGGCGATCCGGCCTGCCGACACCGTTACACCTAACGCGGTCACTTGCGCGCTATCAGCTGCTGTCGCCAGCGGAGCGCCTGATGGTCCTGCCAGCGCTGGCCGGGCTGTGGCGGACCGACCCGGTCGGCAGTGGTGACGAGATCCGGCTTGGTGAGTGGCTTGCCCGGCACGGCCAGGGAGAGCACGCCCGCCGTACGTTCTGGGATCTCGTTGCCTTGCCGACCCTAAACACCAGGCCGGACCGGACGAACCTCGGCCTGGCCCGCGGCGTGCTGGCCGGCCTTGTGCTGGCCGGGCGGGACAGCGCAGACATCGGCGTCCCGGCGGTTCCGCTGTGCGACTTGCACAGCGCCCCAGCAGTCGCCCTGCTGAACCGGCTCGGCGTGCACCTGCGGCTTGGCACGAAGGCTTTGGCGATCCGGGCCAACCCGGCGGGCGGCGGTTACGAAGTAAGTGTCCTCGGCACCGCGCTGCTGTGCCACGAAGGTCAGCTGCCGTTTGACCGAGCTGAGCCGGAGCTGATGACGGCAGCCGGCGTGGTGCTCGCCATTCCGGCATGGGAAGCTGCCGCGCTGGCCCCACGAGAGCTGGCCGGACCCGCCGCGAGGTGGGCCAGGCTCGCGCCGTCCCCGCTTGTCAGCATCCATGTCATCTACGGCCGTCCGGTCACCGGGCTGCCGTTCGCCGCCGCCGTGGACTCGCCAGTGCGCTGGATCATCGACAAGAGCCGCGCAGCGGGTCTGGACCGCGGTCAGTACCTGGCGGCGGCGGTGCCCGCGGCTGACCGCTATGTGGACAGCCCGGTCGCCAGCATTCGCGCGGAGTTCATCCCGGCTCTGGCGCGCCTGCTGCCCGGTGCGGCCGGAGCCGCCGTCGAGGACTTCTTCGTGACCAAGGAGCGGCGGGCGACCTTCCGTCAGGTACCGGGGTCGACGGCGCTGCGTCCGGCCCAGGCGACCTCGCAGCCTCGGCTGGCGGTGGCCGGTGCGTGGACGAGCACCGGTCTCCCGGACACGATGGAGGGCGCGGTTCGCAGCGGCAAGCTCGCTGCCACGGCAGTGATCGATGCGCTGGCATCGGGTGACCGGCCAGGGCGGTCGGCTCCGCAGCCAGAGCCGGCTGCCGCGGCGTGGTCTTAGCCAGCCGATGGACGCCGACGGCGCCGCGCCTGGCGGGCGGCATGATGCTCCGGACGGCCCGCCCGTATGTTGCTACTCCGAAGAGCGCCTACAGCATCCACTCAGGAAGCTAGCTCATCATCTATACCGCGCGGGTGGCCTACCTGGCGCGTGCGGTGAGCCGTGGCTTGGCTCGCGTCGCCCCCCCGGGCAATTAGTGAGCTGCGAGGAGTGCAGATGTTCGTTACCTACCTGAGGCGCGAGCTGCGTCGGCGCGCCCGCCAGGCCAGCATCATCGCCGTCGGCTTGGCGCTGGGCATCGGCCTGGTGATTACGGTGACCGGGCTGTCCACGGGCGTCAAGAACGCGCAGGGCGATGTGCTGCACTCGCTTTACGGTTTGGACACCGACATCACTGTCACCAAGACCCCGACCTTCGGCGCGGGAGGCACCGGCGGATTCAGCTTCCGTGGCAACTTTGGCGGCGGAAGTGGCAGTCGGCCGAAGGCCGGCACCAAGGTCGATGTCGATACGCTGAGCAGCAACACCATGGGCACGCTTACCGACGGCGATATCACGTCAGTCGCCAAGCTCAAGGACGTCGCCGCCGCTGCCGGGGGTCTCACCCTTACCGATATGAAGGTCAGCTTCACTATCCCGAGTTCCAGCTCAGGTGGCGGCGGAGGCGGGCCAGGTGGCTTCAGCGGGCTGGGTAACTTCCCGAGCCCGATCACGGTGGATGGCGTCGACCTGTCCGGCAATGCGGCCGCGCTCGGACCGCTCAGCACGGCCAAGCTGGTCTCCGGACGGACCTTGGCCGCTTCGGACGGGAATTCTGACGTGGCGCTCGTTGACTCCAACTACGCCACTAGCAGCAAGCTCAAGGTGGGCTCGACAGTCACTTTGGCCAAGACCAGCTTCAAGGTAGTCGGCATCGTCAGTTCCACTGCCGCAAGCTCGTCGACGGACGTCTACATCCCGCTGGAACGAGCCCAAGATCTTGGTACGTCAGCAGGCAAGAGCCTGAAGGGCTACGTCAACACGATCTACGTGGCCGCCGACAGCGCTTCGGACATCAACACGGTCAGCAAGGACATCTCCACCATGCTGCCCAAGACGACCGTCACCAACCAGAACAACCTGGACAAGGAGCTGACCGGTTCGGTGGCTAGCGCCGCGAACCTGGCGAACAACCTGGGAACGTGGCTGGCGATCGCCGTGCTGGCCGCAGCCTTCCTGCTGGCCAGCCTGCTGACCATGTCGGCGGTATCGCGCCGGGTGCGCGAGTTCGGCACGCTCAAGGCGCTCGGCTGGACCAGCCGCAGAGTCGTCGGCCAGGTAGTCGGCGAGGCCCTTGCGATCGGCGTCATCGGGGGCGCGATCGGCGTCGGGCTCGGCTTCCTCGGCTCCGCGCTTGTCGGCCACTTCACCAAAACGCTGACCGCGTCGATCGGGACGACCACCGGCAGCGCCACGCCGGGCGGCGCCCGCGCTTTCACCGGTAGCGGCGGGTTCCCCGGTGGCGGTGGCGGCTTCCCCGGAGGTGGCGCCGGCGGAAGCGGCAGCGGAGGCTTCCGCCGGCTCGCATCAGCCGCATCCTCCCCGACCGTGCACGTTCACCTCAGCGCCCCGGTGACCGCCGAAGCGATCATCCTCGCCGTAGTGCTGGCGATAGCGGGCGGGCTGATCGCCGGCATGTTCGGCGGCTGGCGCGCGGCCCGGCTACGGCCAGCCGCGGCACTGGCGAGGGTCGAGTGAACGCACCAGCGGCGGAACAGCGACGGGACACTGCGGCCATCCAGGGAAGGACCCCATGTACAAGCTGACGGGAGTCAAGAAGTTCTACCAGAAGGGCCGCGGTGTCGTGGAGGCGCTGCGGGGCGTCGACCTGGTGATCCTGGACGGCGAGTGGCTGGCCATCCAGGGTCCCACCGGGCACGGCAAGACGACGCTACTGCAGATGCTCGGCGGGCTCGACCGGCCAACGTCCGGCAGCGTCATATTCGGCGACGGAGTCGGCAAGGACCTCGCGCAGCTACGGGAGAGTGAAATTACCACGCTGCGGGCGGAGTCGATCGGGTTCATCTTCCAGACGTTCAACCTGGTGCCCACGCTGAGCGCGCAGGAGAACGTGGAGGCCGCGCTCGTGCCGCTGCACATCCCTGCCGCGCAGCGGCGGGAGCGGGCAGCGCAGGCGCTAGCCGACGTCGGCCTCGCTGACCGGGCCAGGCACCTGCCCTATGAACTGTCCGGGGGCCAGCAACAGC
>JASHSO010000374.1 GCA_030038715.1 Streptosporangiaceae bacterium | reverse complement strand
CAGATCGGGCGATTCCGAATAGCCGTCAGGCGGGCTGAAGACCGTCGGGGTTAGATCGGCTGGCGTCGGCAGCGGTACGGTGGCGGATGGGGCGGGGAAGCCGATCTGTGGGGCAGGGAAGGCCGGGCGGATGTCCTGCAGCGGTGCGCCCTGAAGAGGCGGCGTACCGGTTGGCTGCGATATGCCCGCGGCGCTTGCTTCCGCAGAAGCACTGCTGACTTGTGGTCCCTCTTCCACCTCGTTCTCGTTTAAACTGTCTGTTTTAAAGCACCTAAAGACTCTGTATAGATATTATACAGAATTGATCGCAATAGTCAATGAAAGCGGCTGCTTTTTGGTCGCAGTGAATGGCTCTCCCTTTCTGAAGGCCGGTAGCAAAGGCGTCGGCTCACTCTGCTTCATCTTCCCCTGAATATCCATGCCCAGCCGGTGGTGACTTAGAGGCTAGTCTCTCTGTAGCTCTCTTGGCTCTCCACGAGATACAGCCGATGCCCACGCCGGTGACAACTGTCGCCCCGCCCAGTCCTACCGCCTCAGATGCAAGGAGTCCCCATCCTGCCATCTGGCCGGGCAGATAGACCATCGAGGTGACCACGCCGGCAAGGCCAAGAGCGAGATGGCCGAAGACGCTTGCCGGAATCCACCTGTCTGCCAGGCGTGTCTCTTGGGCAGCTATCTCTTCTGGAGTATGGAGGTTTTTGAAACGAGGCACTTTAGGGATATTGTACAGAATCAGTGAAAGTATTGAAAGCAGCTAGTGAGGTTACCGTGCAGGAGTCATAGTCGCCGTGATAAGGCGTCTGTGCTTTAATAGAGTCATGGCTTTCGGGCCGACAAACTGGCCGTCCAATTCGGCAGGCAGCCTTCAAAGTAGCCGTTTGGGCTCGCTCAAGTACATGTTGTTAGCGGGCTTGATCGTGCTCGGCGTTGTGGTCTTTCTGGTCGGCCACCTGGGCTCCCAGCCGAAGCCTGTCTCGACCCAGCAGGAACTGATCGATGCCGCCTCCTTACAGGAGGTGCTTCTGACGACGGCCACCACCTACAGTGACCACCTCTCGACGGCGGCGACCGAGCAGGCGACCCACCAGCTGGAGACCACCTTGGCTGAGGACAACCAGCTGCTGATGGGCCAGTTGCGGGCGGCCTATGACGTGGGGTCGATCAGCGCCAGCCAGATCCAGGCGGCAACGAACCCTGACGCCGACGGGCTGCTGGCGAACGCTCTGTCCGCCGGGACCTTCGACTCGACCTACCAATCGATTATGGCCAGCTATCTGGGCTCCCTCGTGAACACCCTCAAGGCCGCCGAGGCCGGTACTGAACCTGGCAGTCAGCTGGCGGCAGTAGTTGCGGAGGTCATGCAGGACTCCTCAACGCTCTACGGGCGCTTTGGTACCGACTGAGCCTGGCGGCGAGGCTCGAAAAAGAGCGTGCCGGAGCATGCATTTACGTAGATTGGCAAAAGGAGTATATTTATCGGCAGCGAGCCTCGTAACCGGTCTCGCCCTAAAACCTTTTTCCGACGAGAGCCGGCCGTGCCACCCATGACCAGGCTCTCTTTATTCTGTCTTGAACCCGAAGTCGTCGACGGCTTCGACAGGTTTCGGGCGAGGCGGCTTAGACCGTCCGGAGGTGTCGGGCGGCCAGAATGATGCCAACGCTCAGGCCCAGGTAGCGGTTGAAGATGCCGGACCGGTCTTCACTGAAGTCGACGATCACCCGGTAGTGGATACCGTCCACCGACTGTTCGCTGTAGAGACAGACCGGGGCTTGCAGGTTGGTAACGGCGACGTACTGCTGGTATGAGCCGGCCGTCGTGCCCAGCAGTGTGCGTGCTTGGCCCTGGTCGAAGAGCCGGCCGGTGACCGACTGGTTCGCGTCGAGGATCTCCCACGGCGAGTCGGCCGTTGACTGGTCGAGCGGCATGCGCACCGCGCCGACTTTCTGGCCGTTGCCAGTTGCCACTTCGAAGGTCTGGTACCTGCCGACGAACCCGCGGCTGAGGCTGAAGGCCGTGGTCATCTCGGACTCATTGACCACGTCGACCTGGCGCAGGGGGCTGTCGGCGACCTGCACTCGATAGGCGGTCTCCCGGCCGACCGTTATGGCGAAGGCCTCTCCCGGCAGGTCGCGATTCAGCTTGATCTCGAAGACCGTCGGCCAGTCGTCCAAATACCGATGGTTCCGCCGCTCTTCAGGTGGCGGGCTCTCTTCGGCGATAGCGGGAGGGCTTTGAATCAGGTCCATTGACAGCTGTATAACTTGCTATGAAGTATACTACATATCTCCTGTACATATGATGAGGCTTCGGCGAATATACTGCGCGGCCATTACGCAGAGCCTGGTGGCTAAAAGATCGGCGGCAGCTGGGTTATATCAGTGGTCTGCAGGCCGTCGGCCGGAGCGATGCCCATCAGAGGGCTCTGCAGGTAGAGCTCGGGTGAGAACTCGATCTGCTCGGCTGCCGGCTGGCCCGGCGAATCGCTGCCATCGGTTCGCTGCCAATAGACCT
>JASHSO010000373.1 GCA_030038715.1 Streptosporangiaceae bacterium | reverse complement strand
GATGGGTGTCCAGGATGGGCGGCTCAGATCCGCCTTGGCCAGCCGAGCCAGGTCGCTGCGCCGCGCACCGAATACCTCGGTGACCTGCCTGGCAAACGCGCTGTTGTCAAGCGCGGCAGCCTGCGCACCGAAGGGCATGATCCGGTCCAGTGGCGGCAAGTCCTGTACCGAGTCCGGCAGCCAGCCTGTCATCACGCGTTCCATCGTGGCCAGGTGCTGGATGACGTCACGGGCGGTCCAGTCTGGGCACAGCGACTGCGATTGCCACTGCCAGCCAGTCAACCTGCCGCACAACGACTCGGTCGCGTCGTAGCAGGCCTGTAGGGCTCCGCTGACTGTGCCGAGATCGGTCACTAGTGCACCTCTTGACCCGGAGCGACGTAAGTTGTGCCTGCCCCGGGTTGCGCGTGCACAGCCAGCAGCGCGCCGACTGCCGAGATCAGCGCATCCGATGCTTCGGCTCGCGACATGCCGTGGACCACACGGAGCAAGTCGTAGGACTCGAAGGAGCACAGTACGCCCAGTGTTGCGAGCGTGGCCTCGCCATAGGTGGCAGCTTCCGGCGCGAACAGCTCCCTGAGCTGATTGGCGAGGAAGGCGCGATGACGTTGCAGCGCGCTCGCGGCCGGCTGGCGACGGGTCGCGACCACGCGCAGCGCCCGGGCCGCAGGAGCGACCTGTTCGTAGGTCATGATCCGGGCGCGGACCAGACATTCGATCTTGGCCCTCGTTGGTTCGGATGGCTCGATGCCCAGGTCGAGCAGCGGCAGCGCCAGCTGGGTCTGCTGATCTGTCGCAGCCTGGATCAGGTCATCGATGTCGTCGAAATACCGGAACAGCGATCTGGGCGAGACGCCGGCCCTGGCGGCGATCTGCGACGCGCTCGGCTGGTAAGTCCCGTCGTCGAGCAGCGTGATCAAGGCGTCGATAACGGCCGCGCGGTTCTTCTCTCGCCGCAGGCGCCTGCCGTCGGTGTCCTCCGCTGAGTGAGTCAATGCTCGAGGTCTTCTTTCGGCGCGCCACACCCACGGCTGTCTTTGGTGGTCGGCGGAGCGGGCGCCGACACCCAGGCCGATACGTTATCGGGTCCAGCACGCCGATGGCTGCGCCCCCCTCGAACGTAGCCAGTCGCGCACACGCCGCCATTCCTCGTTGGGTCTCGCGACATGCGGGGACCCTAGACTTCTGGCAGCCGCTGTGTCAATATCTGCCGCGGTCAGCCGACGTCTGACTCCTCGGTCTGGATGTCGGCGTAGGACTTGTCCGCAGTAATGTCCCGAAGCTGTCCGATCGCCTCCCACACTTCGGTAAACGAGGTGGTGAGCGGCGCCGGGCTGAGCCGGATCCGGTCCGGCGCGCGGTAGTCGGCGATGACGCTGGCCCTGGTCAGCGCCGCGCAGATCTGTTCTGCGTCGTCATGTCGCAAGGTGACATGGCCGCCGCGGCGGGCTGGATCACGCGGCGTCGCAACCGCGAAGCCCAGCGGCGCCAGCCACTCGTTGCACAGCGCGATCAGGAATGAGGTCAATGCCATGGATTTGGCGCGAAGCTGCTCGATACCGGCCTCGCCGATCAGGCGCGCGCCCTCTTCGACCGCGACCGTGCCGATGATGTTGGGCGTTCCGGTCATGAAGGAATCAAGGCCAGGCGCCGGGTCGTAGTGCGGCCCCATCGCGAACTGGTCGCGCTGCCCGAACCAGCCCCAGATCGGCTGGCGCAGCCGGTGCTGCAGCTCGTTCCTTACGTAGAGGAAGGCCGGCGAGCCGGGGCCGGCGCACACATACTTGTACGTGCAGCCAATGGCGAGGTCGGCTCCCGCGTCGTCCAGCTCGACCGGAACCGAGCCGGCGGAATGGCACAGGTCCCACAGCATTAGTGCCCCGCGGGAGTGCGCGGCCTGCGTCAGCTTCGGCATGTCAGAAAGCGCGCCGCTGCGATAGGCCACGTGCGAAAGGCTGACCAGTGCGGTGCGCTCGTCGAGGGCATCGAGTAGTGCCTTTTCGTCGACTCCGGCGTCCATATCGGTATGCAACAGCCGCAGTTCACAGTTCCGCTCGGCGGCAACACCCTCCAGCACGTAGCGGTCGGTCGGAAAATTGTCGTCGTCGGTGATGATGACGTCGCGCCCGGGCTGTGCACCGAGTGCCGCGTGGGCGAGCTTGTAGAGGTTCACCGTGACGGAGTCGCAGACGAGAACCTGACCGTCGCCGGCACCGAGCACGTGCTCCCCGAGCATGTCGCCGGCCTGCCTGGGCAGCTGGATCCACTTGTCCCAGGATCTGACCAAACCCACGCCCCACTCCTGATCGACGACCTCGGCGATGCGTGCCTGGGTACGAACCGGAAGTGGTCCCAGGGAGTTCCCGTTCAGGTAGATCAGGTCGAAATCGTGCCGCACGAAGCGGTCCCTGAACGGCGCTAGCTGATCGGTGGCGTCGATAGCTTCGGCATATGACCGATCTGCCGAGAAGGCCGTCATGACGTCTACCCTAACCAAGCGTTTCTGCCACCATCGGGTACCCCGGAGGCAGGGCGTGACACCAGTGGCCAGGGTCGCCGCCAGGCAGCACGGAGAAGCCGAACCTCGCGGGCCGAGCGGGCGGGTGTGGCAGGCGGGCACATGGCCGGGGAATCGCGGCCGTACTATCGAGCATGCTTGCGGAAGCCGAGGTTGGCCGGATCCTGGTGATCGCTGCGCACCCCGACGATGTCGACTTCGGTTCGGCGGGGACGATCGCGCGGTGGACCGACTCCGGCACTCAGGTCAGCTACTGCATCGTCACCGACGGCGGGGCCGGCGGCAGTGATCCTGCTGTGTCCCGCTCCGACATGGTCAGGTTGCGGCAGGCGGAGCAGACTGCGGCAGCAAAGCAGGTGGGCGTGCAGGACCTGCACTTCCTCGGCTATCCGGACGGCCGGGTAGAACCGACGATTGGGCTGCGCAAGGACCTAGCCAGAGTGATCAGGCTGCTCCGGCCCGACCGCGT
>JASHSO010000372.1 GCA_030038715.1 Streptosporangiaceae bacterium | reverse complement strand
CTAACGTGTGGCGCGCTATCCCGACGCTGGGCCTGCTGATCCTGCTTGTCGTGCTCATCGGGTTTTCCGCGCTGACATGGCTGGTGCCGCTCGTCGTCCTCGCGATCCCGCCCATCCTGGTCAACGCCTACCAGGGGGTGGCCGGAGTCGACCCGGACCTCAAAGATGCGGCCCTCGGCATGGGCATGACTCAGTGGCAGGTGCTGCGCAAGGTGGAGGTGCCGATGGCGATGCCGCTGATCGTTCTCGGCTTGCGGATAGCGGCGATCTTCGTGGTCGCCACGGCGACCATTGCCGCCTACATCGGCCTCGGTGGACTGGGCCGGTACATCATCGACGGACTTGCGTCCGATAACTACGGCGAGGTGGCCGGGGGTGCCGTGCTAGTTGTTGTGCTTGCCCTGGCGGTCCAGGTCATGTTCGTCGGCCTGCGGCGACTCGCCGTTCCGGCTGGACTGCGCAAGCAGGTCAGCGCTCCTGATTAGGGTAATATCTTTCCGATAGAAATGGAAGGAATATCATGGCTATACCGACCACGCCGCTGAAGGGGTCCACCGTGCTGAGATCTAGCGCGCTCGTGGGTCTCGCGGCGGTGACCGCGATGGTGCTCGCGGCCTGCGGCAGCAGCACCCCTAGCAGTAGCCCGCTGAGCAGCTCGGCTAGCAAGGGCACTGTGGTGATCGGCTCGGCGAACTTCCCGGAAGATGAGCTGCTGGCCGAGATCTACTCGCTGGCGCTCTCGGCCAAGGGCGTGCATGTGACGGACAAGTTCAACATCGGCGCGCGCGAGGTCTACTACCCGGAGATCGAGAAGGGAGTCGTCTCGATCATCCCGGAGTACAACGGCGCGCTGCTCACCACCTCGGTGGATCCGTCGAGCACGGCAGCCACTACTGCGCAGGTCAACGCAGCGCTGACCGCCAAACTGCCGTCCTCGCTGGAGATCTTGAACTCGTCATCGGCGATTGACAGTGACTCGGTCACGGTCACCGCGGCATTCGCTAAGCAGCACCATCTGACGTCGGCTTCGTCGATCGCCGCGCTGAAGCCGCTGGCCCACAACATGATCTTCGGCGGCCCGCCGGAGTTCAAGACTAGGGCCGATGGCCTGGCCGGCCTGAAGAAGAATTACGGCCTGGTGTTCAAGGGCTTCGACGCGCTCGACGAGTCGGGTCCGATCACGCTCGCTGCCCTGCAGGACGGCAAGGTGCAGGCCGCTGACGTGTTCACCACGACTCCACAGATCATCACCGACCACCTCGTCGTGCTCTCCGACCCGAAGTTCAACTTCGCCGCGCAGAACGTCACGCCGCTGGTCTACAAGAAGGCGATGACGTCGACCATCATTGACACGCTGAACGCGATCTCGGCCAAGCTCAACACCGTTGGCCTGCTCGCGATCGACAAGGCAGTGATCCTGGACCACGACAGCTACCAAGCCGTGGCCGCTGGTTGGCTCAAGGCCGAGGGACTACCGGGCGGCTGATCGGCGCCTCGTGTCAGCGCCCTGACGGTAGCCCTGCCCTGCCCGGCCGCGGATCGCGGCCGGGCAGGGCGCATTCTGGCTCTGGGCCCAGGCCGCACTCCAGCTCGCGGCGGCCGGATCCTGGCGAAGACTTGACCGTCGTATGTGACGGCGAGTCTTCCCCAGGATTTTCCGGGCTTCTCGGCCGGGGCAGGATGCCTGGTTTGGCATGGTTCGGGCGTCGGCACGGTGACCCTGCCTCCCGGCGGGCCGCACTCCGGCTGGCGGGCAGGCATGCGGCGCTCCGGCTGGCGGGCAGGCATGCGGCGCTCCGGCTGGCGGGCAGGCATCCAGCACCCTGGCTCGCGCGCGGGATCTGCAGCGATAGATGATGTGTGCCTGCCCGCCATTTCAGGAGCCGCCCATGACCGCATCGTCCCGGCCAGCCGGTGCCAGGCCCGTTCGTGCCCCTCGCGGGACCACGCTGAGCTGCAAGGCATGGCCGCAAGAGGCGGCTATGCGGATGCTGATGAACAACCTCGATCCCGAGGTCGCCGAGCACCCAGACCAGCTCATCGTTTACGGCGGCTCGGGCCGGGCCGCGCGCAGCTGGGAAGCTTTCGACGCGATCGTCGCTTCGCTACGTGACTTGGAGTCAGACGAGTCGCTGCTTGTGCAGTCCGGCAAGCCGGTCGGCGTCTTCCGCACCCACGAGTGGGCGCCCCGGGTTCTGATCGCCAACTCTAACCTGGTACCGCAGTGGGCCACCTGGGAGGAATTCCGGCGGCTCGAGGCCGAGGGGCTGACCATGTTCGGCCAGATGACCGCCGGGTCGTGGATCTACATCGGCACCCAGGGCATCCTGCAAGGCACCTACGAGACGTTCGCCGCGGTCGCCGCCAAGCGCTTCGGCGGCTCGCTGGCCGGTACCATAACGCTGACGGCTGGCCTGGGCGGGATGGGCGGCGCGCAGCCACTCGCGGTCACCATGAACGGCGGCGTCGCGTTGTGCATCGAGTGCGATCCGTCGAGGATCAGCCGCCGCATCGAGCATGGCTACCTGGACATCGAGGCCGACGACATCGACGACGCTGTCGAACGGGCAGCGGCGGCAGCCGGAGCTGGCGAGGCGCTGTCGATAGGCCTGCTCGGCAACGCGGCCGACCTGGTACCGGAACTGCTGCGGATAAACGCGCCGATGGACATCGTCACCGACCAGACCTCGGCGCACGACCCGCTCACTTACCTGCCCACGGGAGTGGCGTTCGAGGACATGGCGGCGCTTCGGGCCGAGGATCCGGCAGGATTCGTCACCCGCGCGCGGGAATCGATGGCTGAGCACGTCCGTGCCATGGTGGGATTCCAGGACGCCGGCGCTGAGGTATTCGACTACGGCAACTCGATCCGCGGCGAGGCCGAACTGGCCGGCTACGAGCGGGCGTTCGCATTTCCAGGCTTCGTTCCCGCTTACATAAGGCCTCTTTTTTGCGAGGGAAAGGGCCCGTTCCGCTGGGCCGCGCTATCCGGCGAGGCTGCTGACATCGCCGCAACAGACGCGGCGATACTTGACTTGTTCCCGAAGAACGAAGCTCTCGCCAGGTGGATCAGGCTGGCCGGGCAGAAGGTGCACTTCCAGGGCCTGCCCGCGCGGATCTGCTGGCTTGGCTACGGTGAGCGGCACCTGGCAGGCCTGCGGTTCAACGAGCTGGTTCAGCGCGGCGACGTGCAAGCGCCGATCGTGCTCGGCCGTGACCACCTAGACTGCGGCTCGGTCGCCTCGCCGTACCGGGAGACCGAGGCGATGGCCGACGGCAGCGACGCCATCGCCGACTGGCCGCTGCTGAACGCGCTCGTCAACACCTCGTCGGGGGCATCCTGGGTGAGCATCCACCACGGTGGCGGTGTCGGTATCGGCAGGTCGATCCACGCAGGTCAGGTCTGCGTGGCCGACGGCACGCAGCTTGCTGCGCAGAAGCTCGAGCGAGTGCTGGTCAACGATCCCGGTATGGGTGTGATCAGGCATGTCGATGCCGGCTACGAGCGGGCGAGCGAGACTGCAGCCGAACGCGGCGTCCGGGTGCCGATGCGCGAGTCCTGACGGGCGGTCATGGGCTTCGCCGAAATGTGGGCCGAGTTGCTGCCGGTCGGCCGGGATGAGCGAACCGGTGGCTACCGGCGATACTCCTGGACCGAACCCGACGCTGCCTGCCGTGCGTGGTTCGCACGTACCGCTGCGACGCTGGATCTGGCCACCGAATGCGACCGGAACGGCAACCTGTGGGCGTGGTGGGGTCGGTCCGGCGAAGGCTCGGCCGTTGTGACCGGCAGCCACCTGGACTCGGTGCCCGACGGTGGCGCGTTCGACGGTCCGCTCGGGATCGTCTCGGCCTTCGCCGCTGTCGGCCGGCTTCGTAGCGAGGGCTTCCGCCCGGGCCGGCCGATCGGCGTAGCGGCTTTCATCGAGGAGGAGGGCGCCAGGTTCGGCGTCGCCTGTCTGGGCAGTCGGCTTGCGACCGGCGCAATCGATCCCGCTGCGGCACTCTCGCTGCGCGACGGAGACGGCATCAGCCTTGCGGACGCCATGACCGATGCCGGGCGGGACGCGGCACTGATCGGTCGCGACGACGCCTTGCTCGCCGACGTCGGCGCGTACGTCGAGTTGCACATCGAGCAGGGCCGGGCTCTGGCCGGGCTCGGCGCGGCCGTGGGCATCGCCGACGGGATCTGGCCGCACGGCCGCTGGCGGCTCGACTTCGCTGGTCGCGCGGATCATGCCGGTACCACCCGGCTTTCCGACAGGAGCGACCCCATGCTCCCGTACGCGGCAACCGTCGTCGCCGCGCGGCAGGCTGCCGCGGAATGCGATGGACTCGCCACAATCGGCAAGGTGCGGGCGGATCCGGGCGCGGCAAACGCCATCTGCTCGGCCGTACACGCCTGGCTGGATGCTCGCGCACCAGATGAGGCGAGCCTCGACCGGCTGGTAGGCCGAGTCATCGAAGCGGCGGAGGGAGCCGCGAGCCAGCACGGGACCCGCATGCACGTCGACACGGAGTCGTTCACGGCCGGGGTACGCTTCGATGCCGCCCTCCGACAGCGCATGGCAGGCGCACTGGCGGCCACCGGGATTTCCGCGCCTGTGCTGGCCACTGGCGCCGGACACGATGCCGGGGTGCTCGCGGCCAAGATTCCTGCCGGGATGCTGTTCGTCCGCAACCCGACGGGTGTCTCGCACTCGCCTGCCGAGCACGCCGAGCCCGCCGACTGCGAGGCCGGCGTGGCGGCCCTGGCTGCGGTGCTGGCGGATCTGGCCGGCCAGTGACTGGCGGTCCGGTGCCGACGAGGTCGTGGCTGGCCGAGTTCGCCTGGTCACCCGCACTCGGCGTGCGCCGGGACGTGCTGATCCAGTCCGCTGGCGACCGTTTCGTCGCCGTCACGCCGGACTGCGGATCTCCGCCGTCCGCTGTGACCCGGTTGCCGGGCGTGACAGTCCCCGGCTTGGCGAACTGCCACTCGCATGCCTTCCACCGCGCTCTGCGGGGGGTCACCCAGACCGGTCGCGGCACTTTTTGGACCTGGCGGGAGCGGATGTACGAGGTAGCGGCGCGGCTAGACCCGGACAGCTACCTGGCGCTCGCAACCGCTGTCTACGCCGAGATGGCCATCGCCGGCGTGAGCTGCGTCGGCGAGTTCCATTACGTGCACCACGACCAGGACGGAACGCGCTACGCCGACCCGAACCTGATGGGCCGCGTGCTGATCGAGGCAGCAAGCCGGGCAGGCATCAGGGTCACGCTGCTCGACACCTGCTACCTGTCGGGAGGGCTGTCATCGGACGGCAGACATGAACCCCTTGAGGGCGTGCAGCTCAGGTTCGGGGACCAGGACGCCGCGGCTTGGGCGGCTAGGACGGCGGCGCTATGGGCAGAGGCTGGCGGCACCCCGGGCTCGAACGCGCGTGCAGGCGCTGCGATTCACTCTGTCCGCGCGGTCCCTGCTGACCAGATGCCGGAGGTTGTTGCCTGGTCTCACCGGTTCGGCGTGCCGCTGCACGCGCACCTGTCGGAGCAGGTTGCCGAGAACAGGGCATGCCTGGCGGCTTACCACGCCACGCCAACTGAAGTCCTGGATGCGGTCGGCGCCGTGGGGCCGCGCACCACCGTGGTCCACGCCACCCACCTGACACCCCGAGATGTGCGGCTGCTCGGCGACAGCCGGTGTCATGCGTGCTTCTGCCCGACGACGGAGGCGGACCTCGCCGACGGCGTCGGGCCTGCAGCGAAGCTGGCGTCAGCCGGGAGTCGGCTCACACTCGGCAGCGACAGCCATGCCGTCGTCGACCTGCTGGAGGAGGCGCGCCGGGTCGAGCTCGGCGAGCGCCTCGCGAGTCAAGAACGCGGGCACTTTACCGCCGCCGAGCTCGCGACAGTGGCGACGGCTGCCGGGCATGCCAGCCTCGGCTGGCCGGACGCCGGGGAACTAGTCGCGGGCGGGCTGGCCGACCTGGTCACGGTGGCGCTGGACTCGCCGCGCACGGCAGGGGCTACCGGCACCACGGTGCTGGAGTCCGTTATTTTCGGCGCGACGGCAGCCGACGTGCGGCATGTCGTGGTCGGCGGGCGGGATGTCGTTTCGGAGGGGCGGCACCTGCTGGTTCCCGATGTGCCTGCAGCCCTAGCCGGAGCGATCAAGGCGGTGCTGGGGGCGAGCTGACGCGCTGGCCGGAGCGATCAAGGCGGTGCTGGGGGCGAGCTGACGCGCTGGCCGGAGCGATCAAGGCGGTGCTGCAGGTGAGCTGACGTGCT
>JASHSO010000371.1 GCA_030038715.1 Streptosporangiaceae bacterium | reverse complement strand
TCGTTTCGACATATGAACACCGGATGACGATGCTCGAGCTGGCGACTTCGCGACCACGGCCGGAGGGCAGGCAACACGAAGGCAGGCGGCACCAAGGCAGGCGGCACCAAGGCAGGCAACACCAAGGCAGGCAACACCAAGGCAGGCATACGCAGCCAGCACGAAGGCACGCGGCAGGCCGACGCGGGCTTTGCGCCAGCACGAAGGCATGCCGCCGATTCAGGTGGTGGAGACAATCCGCTCCAGTGCCGCTTCGGCTGCGTTCCGGCTGACCTGGCGCGACCCAGCCGAGCCAGCCGAGCCAGCCGATCCAGAAGACTCGCCCGATCCAGAAGATTCGCCCGAGCTCCTGCCCACTTCCCCGCATGACCAGGTAGCGGCGCAGAGCGCCCGCAGGCCGTCCATCTCGGCGCCAGAGCCGGTGATCTCCAGGCTCCCCGCCCGGTCCGCGGCGAGCGACACCGTCCAACCACCGCAGCTGAACGACTGGCCCGACCGCTTCACCTCCGGGTGGCTGACGTTCAGACCGCTTACGTCGCGGGCAAGGTACGTCGGCTGGTGTGCCGACGGGACGAACAGCAGGTCAGCCGCGCTAGTCACGCCGCTGAGCACCAGCAGGCTGTCGGCACCCACCCGGAACGCGCCCTCGATGTCGGTGTCCAACCGGTCGCCCACGACGAGCGGGCGGGTGGCGCCGACGCGCTCGACGGATTCAGCGTGCAGCGGCGGCTCTGGCTTCCCCGCCACGAGCGGCCGCTTTCCGGTGGCCGTCACAACGAGCTGGACGAGCGAGCCGTTCCCCGGCTGCCGTCCGCGCGGCGTGGGCAGCGTCGCGTCCACGTTCGACGCCACATACAGCGCGCCAGCGTCAATCGCCAGCGCGGCCTCGGCCAGTATGCCGTAGCTGATGTCCGGCGCGTAGCCCTGAGCCACGGCGAGAGGCCGCTCGGCAACCACCGAAACCGGCCGCAGCCCTCGCTCTCGCACCGCTAGCCGCAGGCCCATCCCGCCGACGACGAGAACGGGTGCCCCGGCAGGCAGCCGGTCGGCAAGCATGTGCGCCGCCGCCTGGGCCGAGGTGACGATGTCCGAGGCGGTGACGCGAAGGCCCATGGCACAAAGCTGCGCCGCGATCGCATTCGGGGTGCGCGAGGCATTGTTGGTCACGAAGGCGAGCCGCATTCCTGTCCGGGCAGCGCTGGCCAGCGCGTCGGCGGCACCGCGAATCGGCGTCGCGCCGAGGTAAACCACGCCATCTAGGTCAAGCAGTCCCGCGTCGTAGTGCTGGCTCAGCGGTTCCGGGCAGCCGCTGAGCACCCGGCCGCGTTCGTGCCCGCCCATAGACGTAGAGCCCTCGCCGGCCGCCAAGTCTGCCGTCACTGCGACCCTTCCTGCATCGCGCTTCGCGCTCGCAGCGTCGCGCGCACGCTTCGCAGTGCGTCGGTGTAGTGCTGTAGGTTCGGGCGCATGGCCGCGGCCAGCGCGAGATGCTCGGCCGCCGCGCCGGGCTCGCCGATCCGGGCGAGCGCCAGGCCAAGGCCGAACTGCGCGTAGTCGTCGCTCGGACTTGCCTCCACGATCATGCGGAAGTTACCTGCCGCGGCTGCGTATTGCCGAGCGCCGAACTGCGCCCGTGCCAGCGCCTCCCGGACACTCTTGGACCTTGGCTCGGCGGCGGCCGCCCGCTCGAGCACCTGGGCCGCAGCCGCCGGACTGCCGCGGCCAAGCAGGTCCATGCCGCGCTTGTAGAGCTGGTGGGTATCGCCGGGGTTGGCCGGCTCCGAGTCAGGAGCATCCGTATTCTCCGGGCGGGAATGACTGCCGCCTGCTGGTCCTTCAGACATGTGTGCCGATCCTTCCGTCCAGCCAGGCGCCAGCTGGAAGCGCGCCACGGCTCGTGCTAGCGCCGTTCCGCGGCGTTCGTTACGCCGAGGACCGGGTGAGCGGGCTCGCTGCGGTCACCTGTCCACCGTACGACGTCATCACGGCCGATAACGAGACCCGGCTTGGCGCCCCTGACCCGCACAGCATCGCGCGGCTGACGATGCCCAGCGGCGACCACGGCCAGCACGGCAGTCCGTATGGCAAGGCAGCCGCCGAGCTGGCCGGGTGGCTCGCCGCCGGGATCTTGATCATCGACCCCGAGCCTGCGCTGTATGTCTACGAGCAGGCCGACGGCGAGGCCGTGGTTCAGCGCGGGCTGATCGGCGCGCTCCGGCTGGTCCCGCTGAGCGCCGGCGTGATCTTGCCGCACGAGGACGTCGCGCCGGGTCCAGTGGCCGGGCAGCGCAAGCTGATGGAATCTGTTCGCGCCAATCTGGAGCCGATTTTCCTCCTCTACGAGGGAGGGAACGGGGTTGGCACCGGGCTGGTCGACCGCATCGCCGACGGCCGCCCGCCGCTGGCCGAGACGCTGGCACCGGACGGGATGCGCCATCGCCTCTGGGCCATCACCGACCCGGGTCAGCAGGCTGCGATCGCCGACGACCTGGCGCCGCGGACGGCGCTGATCGCGGACGGCCATCACCGGTATGCGGCCTACCTGCAGTTGCAGGAGCAGCTCGGCCGGGCGGGTCCAGGTCCGTGGGACCTGGGGCTCGCCCTGCTGGTCGACGCCGTGGCGTACCCGCCGAGGGTCGGGGCGATCCACCGGGTCATCGGGGGCCTGACGGCTGAGGGTGCGGTCAAGCTGGCCTCGACGGCGTTTTGCGTGCAGGAGCTGCCGGGCGGAACCACCGACCTGCCTGCCGCGCTCGAC
>JASHSO010000031.1 GCA_030038715.1 Streptosporangiaceae bacterium | reverse complement strand
TCCGGGCGCAGGAAGGCGGGCAGCACGTGCGAGCGGCCGTGGCCGCGCGATCCGTGCCGGTGCCGCCAGCGATCATCGCCCGGCAGCAGCCCGGACAGGACTGACAGCAGGTCCGTGTCGCTGCCCGAGCCGAGTTCTAGCAGCGCGACTCCGGCCGTAGCATGCGGAACGAAAACGTGCAAGAGCCCGTCAGCGCCGCCCGATGCCTGGCGCGCGAACTCCTCGCACTGGGTAGTGATGTCCAGCACAGCTTCGCGGTTACCTGTCCGGACGCCGAATGTCGTCGTCTGCATAGGGGCGACTGTACCGATCAGCTCAGCTGCGCAGGTACGATGCGCCGTTCAGGTCCAGGATGGCGCCACTGGCCCAGGCCGCCTGCGGCGAGGCCAGGTACACCACGGCCGCGGCCACCTCCTCGGGCAGGGCCACCCGCCCGAACGGGCTCTGCGCCCGGATCGCCACGCCACTGTCGCCGGTCAGGTGCTCGGCCGCCATGTCGGTCTGTACGAAGCCAGGCGCCACGGTGGCCACGGTGATGTTGTGCGGGGCCAGGGCTACGGCCAGCGACTGGCCGAATGCGTTCAGCCCGGCCTTGCTCGCGCCGTAGGCGGGCTGGCCGGGCTCGCCGCGAAACGCCCCGCGGGAGGACACGTTGACGATGCACCCTCCGCCAGCAGCGATCATGTGCCGGACCGCGCACCATGTGACGTTCGCCGACCCGATCAGGTTGACGCCAATCGTGGACTGCCATGCGGCCTGCCAGTCCTCGTAGGACACCTGCGTGATCGGATGGGCCGCGTAGTTAGCGGCGTTGTTGACCAGCACGTCCAGGCCGCCGAGGCGCTCGGCTGCGGCGTCCACCATGGCCCGGACGGCTGCCGGCTCCGCCAGGTCCGCCCGCACGACCACGTGCCCACTGCCGGACAGGCCGGCCAGCACGTCGGCCGCGAGCTTGGGGGAGCTGCGGTGGTGGACAGCGACCCGGTCCCCGGCCCTGGCGAACGCTTCTGCGACAGCGCGGCCGATGCCGCGACTCGACCCCGTTACCAGAATTGCTCGGTTGCTCACCCGCCGAACCCTAGCCGAGGACCTGGGAGGCAGAATGGCGTCTATGCCAGACATGACACCGCATTCCGACCACTCCGCCACTAACCGTCCTGTGCGCAACGCTGCCGATCAGTACGTGCACGAACTTGCCGAGCTCAACCCGATCCTCGCCACGATGATCGGCCTGCCGGTCGGCCAGGACCGCCTGCCGGACCTCTCGCCCGCAGGCCAGGAGGCCGAGGACAACCTGCGGGCCGCGACCCTGGCCAGGCTGGTCACCCTGGAGAGCGAAGCAAGCGCCGCAGGGGGCTTCGCGGACGCGGACGAGCGCCGGTGCGCGCGGCTGCTGCGGGAACGGCTGGAAGCCGACGGCGCCTACAGTGCGGCGAACGAGCCCCTGCGGGCCATGTCGAATATCTTCGGGCCGCCGCAGCGTGTCCGCGGGACGTTCCTGCTCATGCCGGTGGCGACGGCGGACGACTGGGCGGTCATCGCGCGGCGAATCGCCGCGGTGCCGCAGGCACTTTCCGGGCACCGGGAGTCGCTGTCCGAGGGCGCGGGGCTCGGGCTGTACGCGGCGCCGCGCCAGGTGGAGACAGTGGCCGGCCAGCTCGCCGAGTGGCAGACGGCGGGCAGCGGCAACGGCTGGTTCACCGGCTTCGCCGCCGCGGCCCAGGTGCCGGACTCGCTGCGGAGCGACCTGGAGCGAGCCAGCGCTTCCGCCGATGCCGCGGTCGCCAGCCTGCGGGAATGGCTGCTGTCGGACTACCTGGCTCGCGCGGCTGGTACTCCCGATGCGGTGGGGCCCGAGCGTTACCGCATCGGCGCGCGGCGCTGGAACGGCACGGAACTGGACGTCACCGAGGCCTACCAGTGGGGCTGGTCGCAGTATCACGACATCATGGCGCAGATGGAGGCCGAAGCGGCCAAGGTGCTGCCTGGCGCCACGCCGCCCGAGGCCATGCGCTACCTGGACGAGCACAGTGAGGTCGTCGAGGGTGTCGAAGAGATCAGGGTCCGGCTGCAGCAGCTGATGGACCGGGCGATGACGAGCCTGGACGGAACGCACTTCGACCTTGCCGCCCCGATCAAGGTGGTCGAAGCCAGGATCGCGCCGCCGGGCAGCGCTGCAGCCCCGTACTACACCGGACCGTCACAGGACTTCTCCAGGCCAGGCAGGACCTGGCTGCCGACGCTCGGCAAGACCAGCTTCCCGCTGTGGAACCTGATCAGCACCTGGTACCACGAGGGGGTTCCGGGCCATCACCTGCAGATCGCGCAATGGCGCTACCTGTCGTCGCAGCTCTCGCTGTACCAGACCGCGGTCGGCGGGGTGAGTGCGTGCTCAGAGGGCTGGGCGCTGTATGCGGAGCGGCTGATGGACGAGCTCGGGTACCTCGAGCCTCCGGGCGCGCGGATGGGCTACCTGGATGCGCAGCTCATGCGGGCGATCCGGGTCATCATCGACATCGGCATGCACCTGGAGCTGGGCGTGCCCCACGACTCGCCGATGTTCGCGGGGCTGACCTGGACTCCCGAACTGGCGCTGGAGTTCTTTGTCGCGCACAGCGGCCGGGGCCGCGAGTTCCTGCAGAGCGAGGTGGTCCGCTATCTCGGCGGGCCTGGCCAGGCCATCAGCTACAAGCTGGGCGAGCGGGCGTGGCTCGCGGGCCGCGCCGCGGCGCGAGCCGCCCACGGTGACGACTTCGACCTGAAGTCATGGCACATGGCTGCGCTGTCGCTTGGCTCGCTAGGCCTCGATGACTTGGCCGACGAGCTCGCCCAGCTCTGAGGCTCCCTTTCGGACCCGGCCAGTACCGGGTCTAAGCGCCGGGCCTCAGCAAGGTTGGCGGGCATGTCCTGGCGGCGGAGCTATCCGTTCGGTGCCGGCCAGGCTTGGGGCCCGCCTGCGCAGGTCGTCGCGTACCTGCTTGCCGAGGCGCCGGGTCTCGCGGTGATTGATAGCGGCGCCGGCTGCCGCGCCCGTGAGCAGGGGGCCGAGCGAGAAGACGCTCTGGCCGGCCTTGGCCGCGATTCGCCGTTCTAGCTGGCGGCGCAGCGGAGAGCCGACGGCGAGAACCAGGCCTCCGCTGCTCATGAGTACGCCCCGGCGGTGGGCCCAGGCCCCGACGTAAGCCGCCATTCGCTCGGCAGTAGAGCCGGGCGCACGCATACCGTATACCTCATGCAGCTCGGCGATCAGCTTGACCTCGATGGCGACCAGCGCAAGCGTCTCGACGCCGAGCTCGACCGGAAAGGTCGGAATGACGGGCACGGCAACCGCAGCGCCCACCGCCGCGCCCACGCCGGCCGCGGCGCGGGCCGAGCCGTCGATGAGCAACTCGGCCAGTTCCTCCCTGTCGCGTCCGGGAAACTGGGCGCATAGCGTGGCAATGCTGCGCATCGGCACCTTAGGTGCCATCTCAAGTGCCTGGGTCGCCAGCCACTGCGCGCTCGTCCGGGCAGTCCGCCAGGAGGCCTGGCCGCTTACGTAGATGCGCCGGATGGCTCCCGTGCGCCCGTGCTGCAGCCGCCGCTGCCAGCCGGCAGCAGGATGCCTGGCCAGGACTGGAAGCCTGGCAGCCAGCCGACGCCGCAGCGACGGGGTCTGCGCCTCGCTGATCTCGCCGGCCAGCTCGGCCACCCGGCCGGGCAGCTCCTCAGCTCCCGGCTCGGACCGTTGCTCGTCGTCCCCTGACTTCATGGCACTGGTGGCTGGTCATCTCTGGTGCTCAAGCGCGCGGCGGGTGAGGACGCGGGCCAGGTGAGCGCGGTACTCCCGGTCCGCGTGGATGTCCTCGCCTGGTGAGGTCCCCTCCGCTGCTAGTTCTGCGGCTTCAGCCGCGCTGGCTCCGTCGGCCATCGCCTGCTCGGCGGCGGTGGCGCGCAATGGCCTGGAGCCCATGTTCGCCAGCGCGACCCGTCCGTCTACCGCTGCGACTCCGACGATGGCCCAGTCGTTGGCGCGCCGGACGAACTTCTGGTAGCCCCACGGTACGCCGGGCTTGCGTGCCACGCGGACGGCGGTCAGCATCTCCTGCGGCCGCAGCACGGTCTCGAAGAAGCCAACGAAGAAGTCGTCGGCGGACACCGTGCGCACGCCGTCCGGTCCGGTCAGCTCGACGCGGCCGCCCAGGGCTAGCAGCGCCATCGGCAGGTCGGCCGCCGGGTCGGCGTGCGACAGCGACCCGCCGATCGTGCCACGGTGCCGGATCTGCGGGTCGCCGACCAGCGCGGCGGCATGCGCCAGCAGCGGAGCCTGCGACCTCGCGAGCTCAGCGGCGGCCAGGTCGGCGTGCCTGGTGGTCGCGCCGATCACCAGCTCACCGTCGTCGGCCGTGATGCCAGCGAGCTCGCTGAGCCGCCCGATGTCGATCAGCACCGCCGGGGTGGCTAGCCGCAGCTTCATCATCGGCAGCAGCGAGTGCCCGCCCGCCAGCAGCTTGGCGTCGTCGCCGTGCTCGGCGAGCAGCTCGAGTGCGTGTTCGGGGGACTGCGCGGCGACGTAGTCGAACGGCGCGGGGATCACGCGCTCACCCCGGCCGCGCGGGTGCCGCCAGGATCTAGCACGTCGGCCGCGTCCAGCACCGAGGCGACGATGTTGTGATAGCCGGTGCACCGGCAGAAGTTGCCTTCCAGTCCCTCACGCACTTCTTCCTCAGTTGGATGCGGGTTCTCGGCGAGCAGGCTGACCGCGGCCATGACCATGCCCGGCGTGCAGAAGCCGCACTGCAGGCCGTGGTTCTGCCGGAATGCCGCCGCCACCGGGTGCAGTTCGCCGTCGGGCGCAAGCCCCTCCGCCGTGGTGACCGACATCCCGGCGGCCTGCACCGCGAGCACCGTGCAGGATTTCACTGACACGTCGTTCAGCAGCACGGTGCACGCGCCGCAGGAGGTGGTGTCACACCCGACGTTGGCCGCCCGCAGCCCGCAGGTCTCGCGCAGGTAGTGCACCAGCAGTAGCCGTGGCTCGACCTCCGCGGACCTTTGCTCGCCGTTGACGGTGAGCTCGATGCGGGTCATGTGTCCTCCGATCCTGATAGGGCTGCCGCCTCCCGCAGTGCCTGCCACACCCGGCGGGAGGTGGCGGGCATGTCGATGTGCCGCACGCCAAGGTGGGCAACGGCGTCGATGACCGCGTTCTGCACGGCTGGCGTTGCGCCGATCGTGCCGGCCTCGCCGATGCCCTTGACGCCGAGCGGGTTGTAGGTGGTCGGCGTTTGCATCTCGGCAAGCTCGAAGCTGGGAACCTCGGTAGCCGACAAGAACGGGTAGTCGGCGAAGCTCGCCGTCAGCGGGTTGCCGTCGGCGTCATACACGACCTCCTCGACGAAGGCCTGCGCGGCGCCCTGCGCTATCCCGCCGTGTCGCTGACCCTCGGCGAGCAGCGGGTTCAGCACCACGCCGGCGTCATCGACCGTGATCATCCGAAGCAGCGTCGGCTTGCCGGTCTCGGTGTCCACCTCCACGACAGCAACATGCGTGCCGAACGGGAACGTCGCGCCCGGCGCGGAGAACACCGTCCTGACCACCAGCCGTTCGGCTGCGGCCAGGTCGCTCAGCGGCACGGACGCTTCCGGGTCTCCGGCCACGGCGAACGCGCTGCGAGTCCGGTCGAAGACCAAGTCGGCCTGGTTGGCCTCCAGGCTGGCGGCAGCCCGTTCCCTGGCTACCTCAAGAAGCTCCCGCGAAGCCTGTTGCACGGCAGCCCCGCCCTGCTGCAAGCTGCGTGAGCCTCCGGTGCCGCCCCCCTCGGGTATGAGATCGGTATCGCCCCACTTCAGCGTGATCTTCTCCACCGGTATGCCAAGCTCGTCGCTGGCCAGCATCGCCCAGGCCGTCGCGTGGCCCTGGCCGTGCGGCGAGGTACCGGTGAGGATCGTGGCAGTGCCGTCGGGGTGAACTTCCACGCTAGCGTTCTCGGTCGGCGGGCTTTCCGGGCCGTCGCCCATGCCGGTGATCTCGACGTAGCTCGACAGACCGATGCCGAGCTGGCGGACGTCCCTGCTCGCCCGCCGATCGGCTTGCTCCTTGCGCAGCTGCGCGTATCCGGCTGCTTCCAGGGCCTTGTCCAGCCCGGCCACGTAGTCGCCGGTGTCATAAAGCGCGCCGAAGGCGGTCCGGTGCGGCTGTGCAAACGCTGGCAGCAGGTTCTTGCGACGGACCTGCGCAGGGTCGACGCCGATCTCCGCGGCGAACAGGTCCATGGCCCGCTCGATCGCGGCTGTGGCCTCGGGACGGCCGGCGCCGCGGTAGGCGCCAACCGGCGTCGTGGTTGTCACAACGCTCTTCGCGATGGCCTCGGCACGCGGGATGTCGTAGGGTCCCGTCGTCATCATGATGGTCAGGTACGGGAGGATGGCGCCGATTCTCGGATAGGAGCCGGCGTCCTGGATGATCTGCAGCCGATAGGCCCGCACGTCACCGTCCCTGGACCCGCCGATCGTGATCGTGTGCTGCTGCCCGCGACCATGCGTCATCGAGATCAGGTTCTCGTACCTGGTCTCGGTCCACCGGGCCGGGCGGCCCAGTCTGCGTGCCACCCAGGCCACCACGGCGTGTTCGGGGTCGGCGCCGAACTTGGCGCCGAAGGCGCCGCCAACGTCCGGCGTGATGACTCGGACCTGGCTCTGGTCGAGACCGAGCAGTTCGGCCAGCTCTGCGCGAGTGCCTTGGGCACCCTGGTTGGGTATCCACGCAGTTAGCCGGCCGTCCGTACTCCAGGCCGCGGCCGCCGCGCGGGTCTCCATCGGGGCTGGGGCAACCCGTTGGTTAACGATCGTGCGGCTGACCACGACCTCGCAGCCGTCGAACAGGTCGGGCTGCAGAGAGGATTCGTTACCGAGTTCGCCGGCCACGTTCGTGCCGGCCGCCTCGAAGAGCAGCGGCGCGTCGGCAGGCAGCTCGAAGCCGAGGACGGGCGGCATTGGGTCGTAGTCGATCGCCACCAGCTCGATCGCGTCCTCACCCTGGTAGGGATGTTCGGTCACGACGACCGCGACCGGCTCACCGACGTAGCGCACCTTGTCGATGGCCAGCAGGCGACGGGTCATTTCCGCGTTGATCAGGCCAGACATCATGGGCGGGATGGCCGGCAAGTCGGCCAGGTCCGCTCCGCTGTATGCCGCGATCACGCCCGGCGCGCTGAGCGTGGCGCTGACGTCGATGCCGTTGATCCTCGCGTGCGCGAGCGGGGATCTTACGAAGAAGACGTGGCAGGCGCCGGCCAGCCGGTCGTCGACAACGTCCTCGGTGTAGACACCGCCTGTGGTCAGGAACCTCGGATCCTCCGTCCGCAGGACCCTGGTACCCAGGATGCTCACGTGCCGATCAGCTCCTTTCACCGGCGGGGCCTGGTTCGCTGCACCTCTGCGCGCTCTCGTCCGTGACGGCCAGGCTAGCGTGGCCAACGCAGCCCGCCCCCGGGTGGCCGGCGCTGCGTGACGACTGGCGAACCTGGCCGGACGGCTGAGTATTCCAGGCAGCCGCAGGGCGCCGTCTGCGGGCGCGTTAATCGCTATCCGGCGCTTAGCTTCACGGGTAAAATTAGCCGTAGAGCGTCCTGACAGATCGGAAATTTCAATTATGCTTTCGCGCCTTCGTGGCTGCCTGTCAGGCGCCGTGAGCCGACTGCCGGTGCTCGAGATCCGGGACTTCCGGCTGCTGCTAGCCGACCGTGTGCTAGCCCCGGCAGCCTTCGCGTTCTCGCTGGTGGGCGTGTCGTTCGCGGTCCTGGACGGCACCGGAGGCTCGACCGCGAAGCTCTCCTACGTGCTCGCCGCACAGATCGCACCATCGCTGATCTTCGCGCTGCTCGGCGGCGTGATCGCGGACAGGATCGCGCCGCAAAGGGTGATCATCGCCGGGAACCTCATGATAGCGGCGGGCGAAGGGACCTTCGGCATCTTGGTGCTGGCCGGGCACCCTGCGCTATGGCAGATGATCGGGCTCGAATGCGTGACCGGTACCGGCATGGCGCTTTTCTATCCCGCGTCCACCGCGCTGTTGCCGCGGCTGGTCCCCGGTGCCCTGCTCCAGCAAGCCAGCGCGGTGAGCCGCCTGGCGATGAACGGAGCGCAGATGGGCGGCGCTGTTATTGCCGGCTTCTGCGTGGCAGCGCTCGGCCCGGGCTGGGCGCTTGTCACCTGCGGCGGCGGCCTGCTCGGCACCGTGCCGCTGATGCTGGCCCTGCGGGTACGCGCGCAGGAGCGCACCGAGCAGACCGGCATGCTGCGCGACCTCCGCGAAGGGTGGTCAGAGTTCCGCTCGCATACCTGGCTCTGGGTCATAGTCGCGCAGTTCGCGATCGTGCTGATGGCCTGGTATGGCGGATTCAGCGTGCTCGGACCGGTGGTCGCGCGGTTGCACCTGGGCGGAGCTGCCGCGTGGGGAACGATCACCGGCGCCGAGTCACTCGGGCTGATCGTCGGCGGCGTGGTCTCGCTGCGCTTGGTGCCGCGGCGCCCGATGCTGGTTGTGGTGCTGATCGGGGCGAGCATCTCGCTCGCCCCGCTGGCGCTGGCGATGCTCTGGCCGCTGCCGGTGATCTGCGCGTCGTCGTTCTTCCTGGGCATCGCGCTGGAGATCATGATGGTTCAGTGGACCGTCGCGATGGCCAGGAACATCCCGCCGGCGAGGCTGGCCAGGGTGTCCTCTTACGACGCGCTCGGCTCGGTCATGGCCATGCCCATCGGCGCGGTGATCGCCGGCCCGATCGCCGCGTGGGCTGGAGTTTCTGCGACGCAGTACGGTGCTGCCGCGCTGATCGTGCTGGCCTCTTTGCTGGCGCTCATTCCCCGGGATATCAGAACCTTCCGGGCAGAGCGGCTCACTGCAGCCACGAACTCGGCCGTGGCCGAACCCGCGCTGGCCGAGAGCGTTAGCTGATCTTCTGTCCCGTATCCTGCCATGCGGCAGTGCTGAAGCCCGCCGAGGAGAGGCCTGGATGGACGCCACGATCGACCTTCGCTCCGACACCGTCAGCAAGCCCTCGGACCGTATGCGTCGGGCGATGGCGACGGCCGAGGTCGGCGACGACTGGTACGGCGACGATCCGACAGTCAACCTGCTGCAGGACCGCGCTGCCGAGCTGACCGGCAGGCAGGCCGCGATGTACCTGCCGACCGGGACGATGTGCAACCAGGTGGCGATGCACGCCTTCGTCCGGTCGGGCCACTTCGTGGTGTGCGAGGCGACTGCGCACGCGGGCAGGACCGAAGTGAACTCGGCGGCGGTGCTGTCCGGGATCGCGTTTCACTACGTGCCGGGGGCCAGCCGGGGACTGCTCACCGCTGATCAGGTGGCCGCAGCGCTGCGGCCCGACCCGTACGACGTGACCGTGGCCGACCTGGTGACGATCGAGAACACTCATCAGGTCGGCGGCGGCTCGGTCATGGGCGTTGCCGCGGTTGGTGACATCGCGGCGGCCTGCGCGGCTGGCGGCGTGCCGCTCTACCTGGACGGTGCACGGATCTTCAATGCGTGCACGGTCGAAGGAGCACCCGTCGCGGACTATGCCGGGCACGCGACGGCGATGATGTTCTGCCTGTCCAAGGGCCTCGGTGCGCCCATCGGGTCGGTCCTGGTTGGCGATCACGACTTTGTGCGGGAAGCCCGTCGGCTGAAGGTTCTCTTCGGCGGAGCATGGCGGCAGGCAGGCATCATGGCAGCCGCCGGCCTCATCGCCCTGGACGAAGGGCCGAAGCGGCTGCACGAGGATCACGCCAACGCCCGCACCCTGGCCGAGGGAGTCGCGGCCATACTGCCCGGGAGCGTCGACCCCTTGACGATCCAGACCAACATCGTCTTCGCCGATGTGACATCGACCGGCCGCACTGCGGAGGAGTGGGCGTCCTTGCTGGCTGCCGAAGGAGTGCTCGTGACCATGGTCGGCGGCAGGATCCGGATGCTCACACACATCGGGATCGATGCAGCCGATGTTCAGGCCGCGCTGGCAGCCTGGCGACGCGCCGCCAAGGCAGCGGGCTAGGGGCTCATCTGGTCGGACGCTCCGAGCCTGAGCCCGCCTATGCAGTGACTCGGGGCGGCACGCCGGCCAGGCTGGCAGCCCGGTCCAGCAGCGGCTGACAGCGCAGTCGAGCGGCGATGTCGCAGGCCTCGGCGATCGCTGCCTCGGCCGCAGTGCTGTCGGCGCCTGACAGGTAGCCGGCCTGGTCAAGCAGGCCGTGCGCGAGGTGGTAGGGCGTGCTCATCTCGCGCAGGCTGGTCACCGCGGCGGCGAATGCGGTCCCGGCGGCCGGGTCGCCGTCCCCGGCGGCGAGACGGGCGCGGACCAGGTCACGCTCCGCTCGGAGCATCGGCGCCAGGTGGCCGGGCTGGTAGGAGTCGAGCACGGCGAGCAGCTCGCCGACAGTACCAGTGTC
>JASHSO010000370.1 GCA_030038715.1 Streptosporangiaceae bacterium | reverse complement strand
TCGACGTCGTTGATGCCCAGGTGGCGCCGATCAACCCCATTTCCCGCCTGAGGCCGACATCTGCCGGTCTGGTAACAGTAGCGACAGACTCAGCTGCCATGGTCGAACCTTCTTTCGGGTCCGCATACGTGGGCTATATGCCCCTTGAATGGTCCCTCATGGTAATGATCGTCTTGGTCTGTGAGAAGCAGCCACTTGGCGTCATTTCGGTAACGCGAGTCACTGCACCACCGCTCAGCGGACCGGGTTTTGCGGCTGGGCGCATGACAAGAGGCCAGGTCAGAGGCCTTGATCTCGGAGAGCCCGGGCGGCTTCCACGGCCTGGTACCGCGCCGGTCGCGTAAAGGAAAAGTAACGGTGGCCAGGCTCGGTGCGTCACGGACAGTCCGCGGCCGGTGACGCTGAGGGCCACGACGCTAGCTAATAGCAAGCGCCGGTGCGGCGCAGCGGCTAGCTCGCGGCGGGTGTGGCGCGGCCTGGCGGCGCCGACGGTTCCGGGCGCAGCGCGCTGACGTTGCCCCGCGCCGCGTGCTCGGCACAGTAGCGTCTCGACCGGCTGTGGCTGTAGTCGATGAAGACCCGGTGGCAGGACGCGATGGCGCAGACGCCCAGCCTGCTGAGGCTGTACTGCGAGATCGTCAGCGACACTCCGATGACGGCGCCCGCCGCGAACCTGTCGGCCACCGACCCCTGCGACGCCAGGTGGACGTGCCAGGCCTGATCGTCGTGGCCGACCATCTCGGGCTGGATCGGGAACTGGATAAGCAGGGCATTCAGGCGCGCGATCGCCGCCTTCTCGTCGCCGGTTGCGGCGGCGGTGAAGATCGCAATGAACTCGTCCCGCAGGTACCTGAGCGTGCTCAGATCGCGCCGCGTTAGCGAACCGGCAAGGCAATCGCCGAGCGCAGCGGCGCAGGCATCTGCGGTGCTCAGCGCGTCCGAGTCACCGTCAGCCCGGACGGCCGTGTTGGCAAGGCGAACCGCCTGCTCTGCGTAGGAAGAGAGATTCACCACGGTCCTTACCTGCGTTAGCTACTCCGTCAGGAGGCCGCTCCCCGGCTTCCGAGTATCGCACATTCCGCACTCGGCGGCGGGCGTCCCTGTCACCTAATCGACGGATTGACCAGCTTGAGATGGACACCGTCACCGTTGCTTATTCGGCCAACCCGACCGCTGTCGCCGGCCGCTGTGCGCAGGCGCTAGGGTCCACTGCATGTTCGCAGTTACCGCGGTGCGATTCGACGCTGACGACCCGATCTCAGGCCTCAAGCTCGGCGAGCACGCTGAGCCGGAACCGACCGCCGGGTGGACGACTGTAGCCGTGCGAGCGGCGTCGCTCAACCATCACGACATCTGGACGCTGCGCGGAGTCGGGCTGCCGGCCGAGCGGCTGCCAATGATCCTGGGTTGCGATGCGGCAGGCATCGACGAAGAGGGTAACGAGGTCGTCGTTCACCCGGTCATCGGCGACTCGGCCGCGGCCGGGGGCGACGAGACCCTCGACCCAGCCCGGTCACTTCTTTCTGAACGGTATGACGGGACATTCGCCGAACGGGTCGCGGTGCCCCGGCGCAGCCTCGTTCCCAAGCCCGCTGTGTTGTCGTTCGAGGAGGCAGCGTGCCTGCCGACGGCCTACTTGACAGCGTTCCGGATGCTCTTCCACCGAGCCAACGTAGGACCTGGCTCTACGGTGCTCGTCCAGGGCGCAGGTGGTGGCGTGTCGACCGCTCTGATCCTGCTTGGCCGGGCCGCCGGCTACCGGATGTGGGTTACCAGTCGCAGCGAAGCCAAGCGGGCCAGGGCTGTCGAGCTCGGTGCCGATCAGGCGTTCGGAGTCGGCGCTCGGCTGCCCGAACGTGTCGATGCGGTGATGGAGACCGTCGGCGAGGCGACCTGGGCGCACTCCTTGCGCTCGCTGAAGCCCGGCGGCACGTTGGTGATCTCCGGAGCCACCAGCGGCTCCGCTCCGGCGGCAGAGCTGAGCCGGATTTTCTTCCTGCAGCTGTCCGTGGTCGGCTCCACCATGGGCAGTCGGGACGAGCTGGCGCGGCTGCTCAGGTTCTGTGAGCAGACCGGTGCCCGGCCTGTGATCGACAGGACCTTGCCGCTTGCGCAGGCCGCCGACGGCTTCGCCGCGATGATCGCCGGAGAGGTGTTCGGCAAGGTGGTGTTCGCGGTGTAGGCAGCCGGGTCAGGCGACCGCGCTGCGGTTATTGGTCCTGACCCGGTCGGCCCGGTCCGGGCTCGTCGGAACCGCCGGCTTCCTCGGCGGGGTGCGCCTGGCCGCTGGCCTTCTCGGCGGGGTGCGCCTGGCCGCCGGCTTCCTCGGCGGGGTGCGCCTGGCCGCCGCCTGCAGCCTCCCCGGGCTCGTGCCTGCCGCTACCTGGCTCGGTTGCGTTGAACACCTCGTCCCTGACCTTGGCGAGGGTGTCGGTGAGGATGTCTCGCAAGTCGTTGAGCGAGCGCTCGCCGATGTCGCCGGTCTGCTTGGCGGCTGTCCTGAGTTCGGTCGCGAATTGGATAGCGATCCGCTCGATGTCGCTAAACGGGTTCGCCGGACTGCCGCGACGCGAACGCGGATCGGAGCCACCGGGCTCGCCCTCCTTCGCGCCCAACCCCGGGCCTCGCCAGCCAGCGCCGGGGTGAGCCGAGCCCGACTGCCAGTCCGACCACGGCGTCCAGGCTGCCCAGTCTTGGCTGCTGATCCGTTCTTGCCAGACACCCCAGTCACCGCGGCTGCGGCCGCGCGCCCGGAAGTTGGCACGCATCTGCTCGCGGTTGCGCCGGGCCTCTTCCCTGATCCGGCGGGACTCGTCGGTCCTGCCGTGCTCGCCGGGCGCTTCTGTCAGTTCCTGCTCCTGACCGCCTGGGTCGCGGGACTCGGGCCTGTCTGACTCCTGCCCGCGGAACTGCCTGGCGGCCGAGGCGAGTTCCTCGCGGATGCTGCGGACTGTGTCCCGCACATCCTCGGAGATCTCCCTGGCCACGTCGCGCAGCGATTCGGTGAGTTCGTCCTCAAGGTCGGCTAGCTCGCCGAGCCGGGTCCTGATCTCTTCCCGGCCCTTGTCGGTGATGCTGTAGATCTTCTTCCCGTCCACCTCTTCGTGCGTGACCAGGCCGTCTTCCTCAAGCCTGGCCAGCCGGGGGTAGATCGTGCCGGGGGATGGGGCGTACACGCCCAGGAACCGATCCTGGAGCAGCCGGATGACCTCGTAGCCGTGCCGTGGGGCTTCGTCGAGCAGCTTGAGCAGGTATAGGCGCAGCCTGCCATGGCGGAACACTGGGCTCACTTCCTAATCACCTGCCAGCCTTGGTCCCTGCGGCCGGGCGCTGAGCGTGGCATGTCATGCGCTCTCGTCCTGAAGATCATAGTCCTACCGATACGATATGTCGCGTCGCTGAAAAGTCAAGATGTATCGTGTCTAGCTGGTCCTGTTTCCAGCAGGAAGCGCTTCCGGGGTCGGCGCTCCAGCAGGCCTAGGCGTCGTCGTCGAGCCGGGCCAGCCAGCTGGCGAGGTGATCGACCGTGGCCTCGGTGTCGGGATGCTCATCGACGAAGTCGCGCAGCCGCTCGGCCAGCCAGCTGATGGCCACCACTTCGTCGCCGCGGCGGTCAGTCAGTTCCTCAATGCCCCTGTCGGTGAAGTACATGGCTCAGCCGTCCTGCCCGAAGACGGCGGCAACGATCGCGGCCTGCTCGGCCGCCGCGGCCCTGGCCGACCCGGAGGCAGGCGCAGAGCTCGTCGGCCTGGACACGACATCCAGTTTCCGGTCCAGAACCTGCGGCAGGTGCATTGCCATGTACGGCCAGCCGCCCATGTTGGCGGGCTCTTCTTGCACCCAGGTGACCTTGGCAGCGCGCGGGTACCCGGCAAGCTCGGCAGCGAGGTCTTCCGACGGCAGCGGATACAGCCGCTCGACCCGGATCAGGGCGGTGTTCGTGGCTCCCGCCGCCCGCCGCCGCTCGGCCAGGTCGTAGTAGATCTTCCCGGAACACAGCACAACCCTGGTGACGGCGGCTGGATCGGGGCTCTGGCGATCGGCCAGCAGCGGCGTGAACGATCCAGAAGTGAAGTCCGAGACCGGCGAGACGGCCGCCTTGAGCCGCAGCAGCGACTTGGGGGTGAACACGATCATCGGCTTGACCCGCCCGGACAGGGCCTGCCAGCGGAGCAGGTGGAAGTAACTGGCCGGAGTGCTTGGTATCGCCACCGTCATGTTGTCCTGCGCGCACAGCGAAAGGAACCGCTCCACCCTGGCCGACGAATGGTCGGGGCCTTGACCCTCGTAGCCGTGCGGCAGCAGCAGCACCACGCCCGATCGCTGGCCCCACTTCTGCTCACCGGAGGCGATGAACTCGTCGATGATGGTCTGCGCGCCATTCACGAAGTCGCCGAACTGAGCTTCCCAGCAGACCAGCGCACCGGGTCTGGCCACCGAGTAGCCGTACTCGAACCCGAGCGCCGCGTACTCCGACAGCAGCGAGTCGTAGACATGGAACTTGGCCGCAGGCGCGTTGAAGATCCGGAGCGGGGCGTGCTCTGCCCCGGTGTTGCGGTCCACCAGCACGGCGTGCCGCTGCCCGAACGTGCCACGCCGGGAGTCCTGGCCGATCAGCCGGACGGCATGACCGTCGATCAGGACGGAGCCGAAGGCCAGCAGCTCGCCCGTTCCCCAGTCGATCTCGTCCTGTTCCACCATGGCCGCCCGGCGCTGCAACTGGGGCGCGAGCCGCGGGTGCGGCGTGAAGCCCACGGGCAGGGATATCTGCGTATCGATGATCCGCTTCACGGTTTCGGCCGAGATTGCCGTCAGCACGCCGGCGTGGTCCGCCGATGGCTGCGTATGCGGCTGAGCGGGCAGCACGGCGCCCGGCTCGGTCGGCCTGCCGATGGCGTCCTTGGTCTCGGTAAAGACGCGCTCGAGTTCAAGCTGATAGTCGCGAAGTGCCTGCTCGGCTTCCGCCATCGTGATGTCGCCGCGGCCGATCAGCGGCTCGGTGTACAGGTTGCGGGTCGAGCGCTTCGCGTCGATGAGGTCGTACATGAGCGGCTGCGTGAATGACGGATTGTCCGTCTCGTTGTGACCGCGCCTGCGATAGCAGATCATGTCGATGACCACGTCCTTGGCGAACGCCTGCCGGTAGGCGAATGCCAGCCTGCCGACCCTGACCACCGCCTCGGGGTCGTCCCCGTTCACGTGGAAGATGGGCGCCTGAATCATGCGGGCTATGTCAGTGGAGTACACGCTTGAGCGGGACTCGGCCGGCGAGGTGGTGAATCCGACCTGGTTGTTGACCACGATGTGCACGGTGCCGCCGGTGCGGTAGCCGCGCAGCTGGGACAGCTCGAGCGTCTCGGCCACCACGCCTTGCCCGGCGAATGCCGCGTCTCCGTGGATCAGCAGGGGCAGCACCGTGAAACCGGGCTCGCCCATGTCGATCACGTCCTGCTTGGCTCGAACCACACCCTCGAGCACGGGATCGACAGCTTCCAGATGGCTCGGGTTGGCGACCAGGGAAGTGGCGATGGCGATTCCGTCCGGACCCCGGTAGGTGCCCTCCGCGCCGAGGTGGTACTTCACGTCTCCCGAGCCGTGCGTGGTGGCCGGATCGAGGTTCCCCTCGAACTCCTGGAAGATCTGCGCATAGGACTTGCCGACGATATTGGCCAGCACGTTCAGCCGGCCACGGTGCGCCATCCCGATGACTACCTCGTGCAGCGGCTGCCGTGCGGCTTCGGTCAGCACCGCGTCCAGCAGTGGGATGAGCGACTCGGCGCCTTCCAGCGAGAACCGCCGCTGCCCGACGAACTTCGTCTGCAGGAACATCTCGAACGCCTCGGCCACGTTCAGCCGGGACAGGATGCGCAGCTGCTCGTCGTGATCGGCGCGGCCGTGCGGTCGCTCCACCCGTGCCTGGATCCAGGCCCGCTCCTCGGGGTTCTGGATGTGCATGTACTCGATGCCGACGGTGCGGCAGTACGAGTCGCGCAGTACGCCGAGTATCTCGCGCAGCTGCATCCGCGGTTTGCCGCCGAAGCCACCGGTGGCGAACTCCCGCT
>JASHSO010000369.1 GCA_030038715.1 Streptosporangiaceae bacterium | reverse complement strand
GGATCACCTGTATGACGTGGTCGCCATCAACGCCGCGTCGATGTCCACCCAGCTCGCGGGACTGCCGTTCTCCGGTCCCATCGGCGGAGTACGGGTCGCGCTCATCAACGGGCAGTGGGTTGGCTTCCCGACCCATCCCCAGCTTGCGGAGGCCACCTTCGACATGGTGGTGGCCGGGCGGATGCTCGAGGACGGCGACGTCGCGATCATGATGGTCGAGGCCGAGTCCACTCCGTGGACGCTGCGGCTCCTCGCCGACGCCGGCAGCGGCGCGGCGGCACCGACGGAGGAGACGGTCGCGCAGGGGCTGGAGGCCGCCAAGCCGTTCATCCGGGCCCTGTGCGAGGGCCAGCTCGAGGTCGCCAGGAACGCGGCCAAGGAAACTGCCGAGTTTCCCTTGTTCGCCGACTACGGGCCGGACGTGTTGGCCGCCCTGGAGGCCGAGGTCGGGTCCGACCTGGCGCAGGCGCTCACGATCGCCGGCAAGAACGAGCGTGGCGTCGAGACCGACAGGATCAAGGCGCTGGCCACCGAGAAGCTGTCGGCCCAGTTCGAGGGCCGCGAGAAGGAGATCGGCGAGGCGTTCCGTGCGCTGAACAAGAAGCTGGTCAGAGAACGGATCATCCGGGACGGCCTGCGCATCGACGGCCGTGGCCTGAGCGACATCAGGCAGCTTTCGGCCGAGGCTGGCGTGCTGCCGCGGGTGCACGGATCCGCACTGTTCGAGCGCGGCGAGACCCAGGTTCTCGGTGTCACGACACTCAACATGCTCCGCATGGAGCAAATGATCGACACGCTGAACCCGGAGCGCACGAAGCGCTACATGCATAACTACAACATGCCGCCGTACTCCACCGGCGAGACCGGCAGGGTCGGCTCGCCCAAGCGACGCGAGATCGGCCACGGCGCGCTCGCCGAGCGCGCGCTCGTGCCGGTACTGCCGACGCGCGAGGAGTTCCCGTACGCGATCAGGCAAGTCTCGGAGGCGATCGGGTCGAACGGCTCCACTTCGATGGGCTCGGTATGCGCATCGACGATGTCGCTGCTCGACGCGGGCGTGCCGCTGAAAGACATGGTCGCGGGCATCGCCATGGGCCTGATACACGAGGGCGGCGAGTACGTCACCCTGACCGACATACTCGGCGCTGAGGATGCTTTTGGCGACATGGACTTCAAGGTCGCGGGCACCAAGGACGTCATCACCGCCCTGCAGCTGGACACCAAGCTGGACGGCATCCCGGCGAACGTACTCGGCGCCGCGCTCAAGCAAGCCCGCAGCGCCCGGCTGACGATCCTGGACGTGATGCGCCAGGCCATTGACTCGCCGAACGAGATGAGCGAGTTCGCGCCGCGGATCATCACGATCAAGGTGCCGGTAGACAAGATCGGCGAGGTGATCGGGCCCAAGGGCAAGATGATCAACTCGATCCAGGAGGACACCGGCGCCGACATCACGATCGAGGACGACGGCACGATCTATATCGGCGCGACCGATGGCTCGTCGGCCGAGGCCGCTCGCTCGGCCATCAACGCCATAGCCAACCCGCATATCCCCGAGGTTGGCGAGCGATTCCTCGGCACCGTGGTGAAGACGACCACGTTCGGCGCGTTCGTCTCGCTGCTGCCGGGGCGGGACGGTCTGCTGCACATTACCCAGATCCGCAAGCTGCACGGGGGCGCACGGATCGAGAACGTCGACGACGTGGTGAAGGTCGGCGACAAGATCCAGGTCGAGATCCGGGAGATCGACGACCGCGGCAAGCTGTCGCTGGTGCCGGTCGAGGTGGTCGAGCGCGAGGCGGCCGGCGAGGACCTCGGCGGGCACGACGAGCCGCGCCCTCGTGACCGCAACGGCTACCGGGGTGACCGGGACGGCGACCGCGGCGACCGCGGGTACCGGGGCGACCGTTCAGAACGCGGCGAGCACCACCGCAGCAGGCATCGCACCCGTGGCGGGTACGGATCCGGCAACTCATGACGGCTGGCGAGGACCGGCTGGCAGGAGGCGACGGCGGCGTCCGGCGTACCGTACTGCCTAATGGTCTGCGGGTGATCACCGAGTCGCTGCCGACGGTCCGGTCTGCGGCTTTCGGGATCTGGGCCGGCGTCGGCTCACGCGACGAGGGTCCCGATCATGTCGGCGCCACCCATTACCTGGAGCACCTGCTTTTCAAGGGGACGCGACGGCGCACCGCGCTGGACATCTCGGCGGCGATGGACGCGGTCGGCGGCGAGCTGAACGCCTTTACCGCCAAGGAGTACACCTGCTACTACGCCAGGGTGCTCGACGAGGACCTGCCGCTCGCCATCGACGTGCTGTCGGACATGGTGACGAGTTCGCTGATCGCGCCGAGGGATGTGGACGCCGAGCGTGGCGTGATTCTCGAAGAGATCGCGATGAACGATGACGACCCGTCCGACCTGGTGCACGAGGCGTTCGGCACGCAGGTGTTCGGCGACACCCCGCTCGGCCGCCCGATTCTCGGCACGGCGGAGTCGATCAACGCGATCACGACCGAGCGGATCGCCGAGCACTACCGAGCCCGCTATACCCCGGCCAACCTGGTCGTGGCGGCCGCCGGCAGCATGGACCACGATCACGTCGTCGAGCTGACTGCAGCGGCATTCGCGCAGGAGGCTGACCACGGAAAGGGCGCCGGTCCGGCCCGGGGCCCCGCCGTTCCCGCCCCGCCCCGGCTTGGCTCGACGTCGGCACAGGCGGCCGACGGCACCGGCGTGCGGTTGCTGTCCAGGCCGATCGAACAGGCGAACCTGGTGCTCGGCTGCGGGGGCATGGCGCGCACGGATGATCGCAGGTTCGCACTCGGGGTGCTGAACGCGGCGCTCGGCGGCGGCATGTCGTCCCGCCTGTTCCAGGAGGTCAGGGAGAAGCGTGGGCTCGCCTACTCGGTCTACAGCTTCAGCGGCCAGCACGCCGACTGCGGTCAGTGGGGGATCTATGCCGGCTGCCTGCCTGCCAAGGCCGAAGAGGTGCTGGCGATCTGCCAGGAGGAGATCGCCAAGGTCATCGAGACCGGGCTGACCGACGATGAGCTCGACCGCGGCAAGGGCCAGCTACGCGGCTCGCTCGTGCTGGGCCTTGAGGACCCGTCGTCCCGGATGAGCAGGCTCGGCAAGTCCGAGCTTGTGTACCCGCGACTCGAGCCGGTCGACGAGATCCTGGCCGAGGTCGCTGCTGTGACGCACGACCAGGTACGCAACGTGGCGGCCGAGATCATTGGCCAGCCCAAGGCGCTCGCGGTGGTCGGCCCCTTCGACGATGCCGAGGCGTTCCGCCGGGCTCTGGCTAGCTAGGACGCCGGGTCGGCTGGCCCGGGACCTCCCAGCTGACCCACGTCCGTCACCGTCAGGACGGCCACGCCCGCCTCGTCGGAGGCCGCCAGGTCCACGGCGGCCGAGAAGCCCCAGTCGTGGTCGCCCGCCGGGTCGTCGAATATCTGCCGGACCAACCACGTGCCCGGCTGCTCGTCGATGATCAGCATGGCCGGCCCGCGAGCGTCCGGGCCGGTTCCGATGCAGGCGTGCTCGGCGAAGTACGGCTCGAGGGCCGCCGCCCAGGCGTCGGCATCCCATCCAGCGTCCTCCTCCAGCGAGCCGAGCTCGTCAAAGCGTCGCAAGGCCGCCAGCTCCACCCGGCGGAACAGCGCATTCCGCACCAGCACCCGGAACGCACGCTTGTTGCCCGTAACGGCGGGCGGCCGGTCGGCAGCCAGGTGCGATGCCTCCTCGATCGGGTTGCGCAGCCGCTCCCACTCTTCGATCAGGCTGGAATCCACCTGTCGGACCAGCTCGCCCAGCCACTCGATCAGGTCCGCGAGCTCCTGCGTCCTGCCCTCCTCCGGCACGGTCTGCCGCAGTGCCTTGTAGGCGTCGGCGAGGTAGCGCAGCACCAGGCCCTCGGACCGAGCCAGCCCGTAGAAATGGATGTACTCGGCGAACGTCATAGCCTGCTCGTACATGTCGCGCGCGACAGACTTGGGTGACAGCTCGTGGTCGGCGACCCACGGATGCCCGCGCCGGTATATGTCGTAGGCCGCCTCGAGCAGGTCGGCAAGCGGCCGCGGATAGGTCACCGACTCCAGCAGCTCCATCCGCTCCTCGTACTCGATGCCCTCGGCCTTCATCGTGGCAACGGCCTCGCCGCGGGCACGGAACAGCTGGGCGGACAACACCGTCCGCGGGTCCTCCAGAGTGGACTCGATCACTGACAGCACGTCCAGCGGATACTCGGGGGAGGACCGGTCGAGCAGTTCGACGGCGGCCAGCGCCAGCGGCGAGAGCGGCTGGTTGAGGGCGAAGTCCTCCTGCAGGTCCACGGTCAGCCGTACCCAGCGCCCGTCCGCGTCGGGTGCCGGCAGGCGCTCCACCACGCCGCCCGCGAGCAGCGCTCGGTAGACCGCTATGGCCCGGCTGATGTGCCGCCGTTGAGCGGGCCGGTCCTCGTCGTTGTCGGTCAGCAGGTGCTTCATGGCCAGGAAGGCGTCGCCCGGTCTGCTGATGACGTTCAGCAGCATCGCGTGGCTGACGCTGAAGCTGGACCGGAGCGGCTCAGGATCGGCTGCGACAAGCCGCTCGAAGGTCGGCAGTCCCCAGGAGACCATGCCGGGGGGCGGCTTGCGGCGCACCACCTTGCGCCGCTTCCGCGCGTCGTCACCCGCCTTGGCGAGCGCGCGCTCGTTCTCGATGACATGCTCGGGCGCCTGCACGACGACCCGGCCGGTGGTGTCGAACCCGGCTCGCCCGGCCCGGCCGGCGATCTGATGGAACTCGCGCGCCTGCAACAGCCGGGTCGTCGACCCGTCGTACTTAGCTAGCGCGGTGAACAGGACCGTGCGGATCGGCACGTTGATGCCGACACCCAGGGTGTCGGTGCCGCAGATGACCTTCAGCAGTCCCGCCTGTGCCAGCGTTTCCACCAGCCGCCGGTATTTGGGCAGCATCCCGGCGTGATGCACCCCGATCCCGTGCCGAACCAGCCTGGACAGCGTCTTGCCGAACCCGGCCGCGAACCGGAACCCGCCTATCAGCTCGGCGATCTCGTCCTTTTCCGCACGGCTGCACACATTCACGCTCATCAAGGCCTGCGCCTGCTCGATGGCGGCGGCCTGCGTGAAGTGCACGATGTAGATCGGCGCCTCGTGGGTGGCCAGCAGCTCGGCAACCGTCTCGTGCAACGGCGTCATCGCGAAAGAAAAGGACAGCGGAACGGGGCGGTCCGCGGAACTCACCACCGCCGTCGCGCGGCCGGTCCTCCTGGTCAGGTCCCGCTCGAACCTGGTCACGTCCCCGAGAGTCGCCGACATGAGCAGGAACTGCGCCTTTGGCAGCTCGATCAGCGGCACTTGCCAGGCCCAGCCGCGTTCGGGGTCGGCGTAGTAGTGGAACTCGTCCATCACCACCTGGCCGGCGTCCGCGTCCGCGCCGTCCCGCAGCGCGATGTTCGCGAGTACCTCGGCGGTGCAGCAGATGATCGGCGCCTGCTGGTTCACGCTGCCGTCGCCGGTCATCATGCCGACTTCGTCTGGGCCGAAAATGTCACACAACGCGAAGAATTTCTCCGACACCAGTGCCTTGATGGGTGCGGTGTAGAAGGTCCGGTCGTCGCGAGCCAGCGCGGCAAAGTGCGCACCGGTCGCGACCAGGCTCTTGCCCGACCCGGTCGGCGCGGAGAGAATCACGTTGGCGCCGGACACGATCTCGATCAGCGCGTCTTCCTGGTGCGGGTACAGGGTGAAGCCCTGCTGCGCTGCCCAGTCGGTGAACGCGCCGAGCACCTCGTCAGGCTCGGCGCCCGCTGGCAGCCGATCGGTCAACGTCATAGTTCGTCCATCGTGCCAGGCCGCCGGTGCTGCCCCGGACTGCGCGTGCCGAACCAGCACTGGTTCGAGCCCGCTGCTCGGCCGGGCGACGCGCCTGCCGGGCGCCGAGCAGTTCGGCCGTGTCCCCCGTTCG
>JASHSO010000368.1 GCA_030038715.1 Streptosporangiaceae bacterium | reverse complement strand
GCAGCCGGCCGCGGCCTGCTGGCTGGGACTAGCGGATGCCGACGGTGTTGCTGTCTTGCTGGCGTTCTGCGTCGGCGTACCGCCCGGTGCGGTGGGCACGCTGCCGCAGCCAGCCAGCAGCAGAACGCCGACGCCGGCAGCCAGCAGCCATGATCGCATGCCTCTTGGACTCCGCGTGATCGCTAACGGTTGCATAGCAGGCTCAGAACGGTGCGCCGGGTGTGCGCTCGGCCTGCTCTTGCCTGGCCATCGCGGCGGCTAGCCGCGCTCGTGCCCCTTCGAGCCACTCCTCGCAGATAGCCGCGAGTTGCTCGCCGCGTTCCCAGAGCTGCAGCGACTGCTCAAGGGTCAGCCCGCCGGCCTCAAGCCGCTTGACCAGTTCGGTCAGCTCGTCCCTGGCCTGCTCATAGGCTGGCGGCTGCTGTTCGCCAGCCCTGCCGTTCGCCGCAGTCACGGTGCCAGCCTAGTGCGGGCTAGCCGCCGGGAGCCTGTTCTGCGGCCGTGACACGCAGCTGGTCGTCGGCGAACCGGACCGTGAGGTGTTCCCCGGCCGCGACTTGCGCCGCAGCGAGCACGACGCTGTCGTCCTTGCGCTGCACGATCGCGTAACCGCGGCGGAGCGTACCCGCTGGTGACAGGGCCAGCAGCCGGGCCCGGAGGTGAGTGACGTCGTCGGACCTGCGATCCACGGCCGCAGCGACGGACAGCCGTGCGCGCTCGGCCAGGCCGAGTATCTGCTCGAGTTGTTTGTCGACCTCGCGGAGCGGGCTGGCCATGGCCGGCCTGGTCCGGATTGAGCTCAGCCACGAGGCCTCCCTGTCGAGTTTGCCGGCCAGCGACCGGCGCGCGCGCTCGGCAAGCTGGCGGACCAGGGCGAGCTGCTCGGCTACGTCGGGAACCGCGCGCCTGGCCGCGTCTGTCGGGGTAGAAGCGCGGACGTCGGCGACCAAGTCGAGCAGCGGGACATCCTGCTCGTGCCCGATCGCGCTGATGACAGGCGTGACGCAGCCCGCGACCGCCCGGACGAGGTCTTCGTCGGAGAACGGCAGCAAGTCTTCGACGGAACCGCCGCCCCGGGCGATGATGATGACTTCTACTTCCCTGTCGGCGTCGAGCTTGTGCAGGGCGGCGATGACCTCCGCCGCGGCGTGCGGCCCCTGGACGGCCACCTGCTGCACCCGAAAGCGGACGGCCGGCCAGCGCTGCGCCGCATTTCGCAGGACGTCGCGCTCGGCTGCCGAGTCGCGGCCACAGACCAGGCCGACGACGGTCGGCAGGAAGGGCAGCTTGCGCTTGCGCTCGGCGGCGAACAAGCCCTCGGCAGCGAGCTCCGTACGCAGCCGCTCGAGCCTGGCAAGCAGCTCTCCGATGCCGACCGCCTTGACCTGAGTGGCCGCCAGGGCGAATGACCCCCGGGCCGAGTTGAATTCCGGCTTTGCGAAGACCACGACGCGGGCGCCCACCTCCGGCGTGGGCGCGGTGGCGTCCAGCACTGCAGTGGCGCAGATGACGCGCACCGACACCGCGGCGACCGGGTCCCGCAACGTCAGGAAGACGGTGCCGCCGCGCCGACTCAGCTCGGCGATCTGCCCCTCCACCCAGATCCGGCCGAGCCTACCGATCCACTCGCCTACCAGGCGCAGGACCGTGCGGACCGGTACCGGGTTCTGTTGCGTGGTTTCCAGCGGCACGGCGCCTACCCGGCTGAGCGGGCCGAGCCGCGCGGGGCACTGCTCACCCGTCTGCCTCGAGCTTGGAAATTCGGCGCTCGAACATGCCGAGCACGTCAGTGCGCTCGGCGTGCGAAGCCTCGTAGTCGGCCAGAGTTCGCAGCTCGCCGACGCTGAGACTGCGCAGGCGCGCCCGGATGGACGCAAGTGAGAGCTGGTCATAGTCGGCAATCGGCAGCGGCCGTTCGCCAGGAACGCTGCCGCCCGGGGCTGGGTCGGCCTGGTCGACGTGTTCATTGCCGAACAGACCCGCCGACGCTGCCGCCACGCCACCTGCGTGTGTGGTATCGCGTCCGGCGGGAGCAACGCCGTTGAACGCGCTGGCATCCTGCTCACCTGCCAGGGTGGCTGCAGGTGCGCCCGGCCGAGGCGACTCGCTGCCGAACTCCTCACGCAAGTCCTCGGCCGACAGCAGCCGGACGTTACCGGTCTTGTCGAGGGAACGCCATCGAGAGGCCGCTGCCGGCGGGCTAGGTTCCGTCTGCTGACCGGTAGCCAACCACTGTCCGCGGTAGTCTCCCTCGGTCCCGTTGCGCCCCTCGGAGGCTGTCGACGGCCCGCCTGGCCGGTCGGCCGCAGCAAGAAAGATCCGGCCGATCCCGGCGAATACCGCCCGCAGCGCCTGTGTCGGTGCAGCCTTCATCCGGTCAGGGATCTGCGGGATGCTCATGGTGATCGTTCTCCCTCTGCTAACTCGTCCGGCGTCGCGCCCGCTGGCACATGGCCGAACACCCTCCCCTGGGCGGCCGAAAGCCGCCTTCGGATCATTCTCGCTACCAGCCCAGATGCCGCAAGTGCGGGACTGACAAAGATATTGTCGCCAAGCGGTACCTACCCAGCCTGCACCGTTGCCCATCCTGCCCCGTTTGCCGCACCTGCCGGCGGACCAGGCCGGGTGGCTGGGGCTCCACACCTGACCACCTAACATGGGAGCCATGCCCGCCGAGTCCCGCCGAGTGCTGCTTGCTAAGCCCCGTGGGTACTGTGCCGGGGTCGACCGCGCCGTACAGGCTGTCGAGAAGGCGCTGGAGCGCTTCGGCCCGCCGGTTTACGTGCGCAAGCAGATCGTGCACAACACGCACGTGGTCCAAGCGCTGGAGGAGCGCGGCGCGATCTTCGTCGATGAGACCGACGCGATACCGGAGGGCGCGGTGGTCGTGTTCTCCGCCCACGGCGTGGCGCCCGAGGTGCGCGAGCAGGCCAGGCAGCGGGGGCTGCGCACGATCGACGCCACCTGCCCGCTCGTCACCAAGGTGCACAGCGAGGCGCGACGGTTCGCCGCGCAAGGTTACGACATCCTCCTGATCGGTCACGAGGGTCACGAAGAAGTGGTCGGCACGACCGGCGAGGCGCCAGCCAGCATCCAGCTTGTCGATGGCCCGGCGGGGATAGACGCCGTTAGGGTGCGCGACTCCGCCAAGGTCGCGTGGCTGTCGCAGACGACGCTGTCCGTGGACGAGACCATTGAGACGGTCTCAGCGCTCCGGGCACGCTTCCCGAAGCTGCTCGACCCGCCGAGCGACGACATCTGTTACGCGACCCAGAACCGGCAGGCAGCGGTCAAGCAGATCGCCCGGCTGTCAGACGCTGTGATCGTCGTGGGCTCGCGGAACTCATCTAACTCGGTCCGACTCGTCGAGGTCGCGCTCGATGCGGGTGCGAAGTCCGCGTACCTGGTGGAGGACGCCTCGGTCATCGAGGAGTCTTGGCTTGAAGGCATCCACACAGTAGGCGTCACCAGCGGTGCGTCGGTCCCGGAGGAGCTAGTGACCGGCGTACTCGGGAGGCTTGCCGACAGCGGCTTTGACGAACTGGAGGAGGTCGAGGCTGTGAGCGAGCGCATGGTGTTCGCGCTGCCCCACGAGCTGCGCCCGCCCCGATCTAGCGGGAAGGGCTCGCAGGACGCGAGCGGTTCGCGCTGAGGGCCGTCGCGCCTACTCGGTGCGACGATCGCCACCGCGAAGGTCGGCACTGAAGTCACGCGCGGACTCCGGCAATCCGCGGAGCATGGCCGCGGCCAGGCACAAGACTGTGCCGGCGAAGAGCCAGGGTGCTACGGCCGCGAGCGTGAGCAGCGAGCCTTCCAGGACGGACAGGACCCAGGCGTGGCCGCCAGTGCCCTGCGCGGTCAGCGCCTGGGTCACGGCCACTGCGGCCGCGAACATGGCCGGCGGTGCGACCGCGACGTACAGCAGAGCCGGTCGCCGGACGTAACCGGGAGCCAGCAGGCAGACAGCGCAGAAGCCCAGGCCGATCAGCACCTCGAGCTGGAGCCAGTCGGCCAGCAGGTCCGCGATCAGGCAGCCCGTGAACATGGCCAGTAGAGCCCCGCGTGCCGTCACCCGCACGCTGGCGGCACCGGGCGCCGCAAACCGAACGAGTGAGCCGGGCGGGAGGATCGAGCGCAGGACTGCGGCTATCTCCCGTGCCCGGCTGGCTCCCGTCAAGGCCGCCTGGCCTCTGGTTAGCGCAATGGCTATGCGGCGTGCCCGGCCGACTCTGATCGAGCCCGCAGGGCTGGTCTCGGGCGGACTCGGCCGACCGGCACCCTCTGCGGCGGGCACAGGCCCGGCGAGACTCACTGTCGGTTCTGTTGCTCGCTGCGGCATGTGTTACCCCCTGTGCTCCTGCCGTGGGTCGCCTGATCAGCCGGCGGCTCCGATCGCCCGGTGCCCGCCGAGACGCTGCGGCGAATGGGCAGTGGCGTCACGGACAGCTGCCGGGGAGCTGACGAGCTCGGGCACGGCATCCACGATCAGCTCGGGCGCCGACAGCGACCGGACCGTGTCCTCGACCGGTCGCGGCGGG